>CAYUUJ010000020.1:0-11331 GCA_964447845.1 uncultured Anaerolineaceae bacterium | reverse complement strand
TGTGGATGTTTGGGATCACGTCGGGAGAAATCTTGCACCGCTGGTCCAACACGACGCGCTGGCCGTGAAGTATCTGGAAGCGGATGCCCCGAAACGATTGATCGGTACAATGGTCGAGCGCGCCTGGCTGGGCAACAAGACCAAAACCGGTTTTTATAAAGAAGTCTCTGTGGATGGCAAAAAAGAATTCTGGCCGCTGGATTTAACATCCTTGCAGCATGTCGCGCCCACCAAACCGCGTTTTGAATCCATCAGTAAAGCCAGGGATGTAACCGATTTAGGCGAGCGACTCAATGTGCTGCTCGCCGAAAATGACAAGGCCGCTCAACTGGTTCAAGCCCTGACCTATCAGAGTTTTCAATATGTGTCCACGCTTTTGCCGGAGATCGCCGATTCACCCAAGCCCATCGACGAGGCTGTCCGCTGGGGTTTTCAGCATGAGGCAGGACCGTTCGAGACCTGGGACATGCTCGGCGTGGCTGAAACCATCAAACGGATGAAAGCCGAGGGCTTCGCGCCAGCCAAGTGGGTGGAATCCATGCTCAAGTCCGGGGCTGAGACGTTCTATCAATACAAGCGCGGCGAGATTGTCGGAGTCTATGACGTCTCGAAACAGAAATATGTAAGGATCAAACAACCCCAGGGTATGACCATCCTCAAGGGCCAAAAAGTGATCAGCCGCAACGCGGGCGCCACGCTGTATGACGTCGGCGATGGCGTGGCGCTGGTTGAATTCCATACCAAGCTGAATACTCTGGATGACGACATTTTCAACCTGGTCACGGATGCGCTTGACCGGGTCGAAAAGGATTTCGCCGGTTTGGTGATCGGCAATGAAGCCGAGAATTTCAGCGCGGGCGCGAATCTTTTCATGGTGGTGGTGGCCGCGCAACAAGGCATGTGGGAAACGCTGGACGGCGCGGTGAGTAAACTTCAAAACTTGAACATGCGCATGCGTTACTTTCCCAAGCCTGTGGTGGTTGCTCCTGCGGGGCTGGTCCTGGGCGGCGGGTGTGAAGTGGTAATGCACGCCTCACGGGTCGTTGCGGCGGCTGAGACGTATATCGGATTGGTGGAACTCGCGGCGGGGGTGATCCCGGCCGGGGCGGGCACGAAAGAGATGCTGCGCCGGATCGTCAACCCTGCCATGAAAACCGATAACGCGGATGTCCTTCCACATCTGCAACGCGCATTTTTGCAAATGGGGCAGGCGAAAGTGGGCACCAGCGCTGAGGAAGCACGGCAGATGAATATTCTTGGACCGCAGGATCGCACTGTAATGAATCGCAGTCATCTGCTTACGGAAGCCAAACGCGAAGTCCTGCACATGGCTGCTTCCGGATACCATCCGCCCGCTCCCGAACCGATCTATGCCGCCGGCCGCGATATGCTGGGTGCGTTGCGCGTCGGAGCGTTCATGTTCGAAGAAGGCAAGTACATCAGCGAGCATGACGCCTACCTGGCCGGAAAGCTGGCGTATGTCATGTGCGGCGGCGAGCTGACGCGGCCTGGGTGGGTCAGTGAACAATACATCCTGGATCTAGAGCGCGAAGCTTTTCTATCAGTGTGCGGCGAGGAGAAAACTCAAGCTCGCATGTGGTCCATTCTGCAGACCGGCAAACCTTTAAGGAATTAGTTGAAGAAGGAATCGAAATGACTACTCATGATCCTGTCATCGTATCTGCTGTTAGGACACCTGTTGGCAAAGCCAAACGCGGAGGACTCGCCACGGTCCGGCCGGACGAATTGGCTGCGACCGTTATCAGAGAATTGCTCAAGCGGACGCCAAGTCTCGACCCGGCTGAGATCGAGGACGTGATCATCGGCTGTGCCTTCCCGGAAGGCGAACAGGGACTCAATATGGCACGCATGATCGCACTGCGGGCTGGCTTGCCGCAATCCGTTCCCGCCGAAACCATCAATCGCTATTGCGCGTCGGGAGTGCAAGCCATCGCGCATGCGGCGCACGCCATACGGGCCGGCGACATCGAGACCGCCATCGCGGGCGGCGCCGAGTCCATGAGCATGGTGCCGATGACCGGTTACAAATTCTCGCCCAACCCGTATTTTGCCCAGGACTTGCCACACTATTACACGAACATGGGTTTGACGGCCGAGAACGTAGCCATGAAGTACGAGATCGGCCGCGAGGATCAGGATATTTTTGCTTTGCGCAGTAATCAACGCGCCTCGCAGGCCGTAGACTCCGGACGATTTGATCCCGAGCTGGTATCCATTGAGGTGGATATCACCGAACTGGGCGCGGACGAAAAGCCTTTGAAGAAGTCATTTAGGGTGACGCGGGATGAAGGTCCACGAGGGGATACCAACGTCGAGGCGCTCTCGAAACTGAAGCCGGCCTTTAAGGAAGGCGGCATGGTCACGGCGGGGAACTCATCGCAGATGTCGGATGGCGCGGCGGGCGTGGTGATCATGTCCGCGGACAAGGCTGCCAGGCTTGGATTGAAACCGTTGACGCGCTTTGTATCTTTCGCAGTTGGAGGCGTCGCCCCTGAACTGATGGGCATCGGACCGGTGGTGGCGATCCCAAAAGCCTTGAAGAAGGCGGGGCTTTCTCTGAATGAGATCGACCTGATAGAATTGAATGAAGCTTTTGCGGCCCAATCTCTGGCTGTGATGCGCGAGCTCGGCATGGACGAGGAGAAAGTCAACGTAAACGGCGGTGCGATCGCACTGGGGCATCCGCTGGGATGCACCGGCGCGAAATTGACGACGCAATTGATCTATGAAATGGGTCGCCGCAAGTCGAAGTTTGGCATGGTGACGATGTGCATCGGCGGTGGCATGGGCGCCGCGGCGATATTTGAGAATTTACAATGAAACCGTAGGGGCGACCCATTGGGTCGCCCCTACGAGAACGATGAAGGAGAAACCACATGCCCCTGACAATCACAGAATTAATGGAAAAAATGCCCGGCGCGTTCATTCCCGAGAAAGCGGAAGGCGTGGATGCCGTGATCCATTTCAAGTTTACCGGCGACGAAGCCGGCGAATGGAATGCGGTCATCAAGGATGGCAAATGCGAAGTGGCGCAAGGCATCCCGCGCCGGCAGCCGACGATGACCCTAACCGCCGATTCGGGCGATTACATTAAATTGTTCACAGGCGAATTGGATGGGATGCAAGCATTCATGCAAGGCAAGCTCAAACTGGGCGGCGACTTAAACCTGGCGATGAAGCTGATGCAGATGTTCAAGGTCCGATAACAGATGGCTACTTGATTCACCTAAGGTAAGGGCTTAGCCACGAATTTCACGGATTTACACGGATTTTGAATTGGATCAGAGAAACCAGGACTCACATAGGAAGCAATGGGCTGACTCGGTTAATCCGAGTCAGCCCATTCTGTGTAATTCCGTGAAATCTGTGGCTAAACTATTCGAAGATTAAATTAGAGGTGGGGTGATAATTCTTGAAACACAAAATTACGCAAAGATCGAGACGACTCTAACGATCACATAGGCGGTCAGACACATACTGATCACCGCAAAGACGCTGGTCATGATACCTGCTATTCTGGAGCGGATCCAGCCTGATAACCCAATGCCGGCCAGAAAATCAAACAGGGCGGCGAATATGATCAACAGGGCCACTGTCCCCATGTTATCCAATTCCGTAGGGACTGCGTTCTTCTCCGCAGCAGCCGCGAACAACAGCACAAATACGATCAGACAATATATAAACATGACAGCCGAGGTGGCAAATACAATAATCGTGGCTGTAATTAATTTGCCTTCCTTGTGGGTCGCCAACAGTTGAATTACTGCTGATAAGGCAAAGCCGGCCATGATGCCGGTCAAGGTGGCGAAGGCGCCCGTTTCCTGTAAATAGTTTTCAAGAGTCATGCTTTCTCCGATGTGATTCTTCTAAATATTATCAGAAAATCACGCCATTTTGGATTTAATGAATTGATGAGCTTCTCTTTTCGTCCGCGCGACCAACTCTTTATCTGCTTTTCCCGAGAAATCGCCAGGTTGATATCGTTTGTTGATTCGTAGTAAAGCAGATTTATGACATTATATCTTTTTGTGAAACTTCCACCCATTCCAGCTTTATGTTCGGAGACCCGCCGCCCGAGGTCGTTGGTGACGCCGGTATATAAAACGGTGTTTCGGGTGTTTGCCAGAATATACATATAATATTCATTGCTCATACAAATCCCCCTTTCCAAATGTCATTGCCACGACGTGGCAATCTCAGGGCTAATAAAGCCGTGTAGTTTCTAGTCACTTGAGACTGCCACGTCGGCCTCCGGCCTCCTCGCAGTGACATTGAAGGGTGCTTCTCGCCTATAGCAGTGACATTAAACGCCCAGCCACTTCCCGGCCTCGCGCGGTAAGTTTGCCAACGGACCCTGTCGCGCAGTGCACTGCGGAAGTGACTCCAGGAAAAGTCTTCCATATTGTTTCGTCAGCACGCGGCGGTCGAGGATGGCCACCACGCCGCGGTCGGAGGCGGTGCGGATCAAGCGACCGAAGCCCTGGCGAAATTTTAGAATAGCCTCGGGCAGGTAATATTCGTTGAATGGATCCTCATACAGTTCGGAGCGGGCCGAGATCAATGGGTCACTGGGTACGTCGAAAGGTAATTTCGTGAGTACGACCACCGAGAGCGCATCGCCAGGGACGTCCACGCCCTCCCAGAAGGAGCGTGTGCCCAACAAGACTGCACGTTCCGTTGATTTAAAGGACTCAAGCAAGGCGTTGGGCGAGGCGCCTTCACCTTGCTCATAAACATAGATCTCTTCGCGCGCCAACGGACCCGATATCCCATGCGAGGTTTTCTTTAACGCGGCATATGAGGTGAACAGAACCAGCATCCTTCCACCTGTGGCTTTCGCCAGTTGCACTAGACCACGGTCAAGCGCCTGCTGATAGCCATTGGCGTTCGGTTCAGGCATGTCGTTGGCGATGTAAAGCAATGTACTTGACTCATAATCGAAAGGCGAGCCAAGCATTAACTCGTCGGCCTCATCCGCCGCCAGGGTGTTACGCACATATTGGAATTCGCCATGAGTCGTCATCGTTGCCGAAGTCAATACCACGCAAGCCTTGTCATGCCACAAATACTTTTCCACGAGCGGCCCGACGCGCAGTGGGGCGGCGTTGAGCGATAGTCGCTCGCCGCGCGGGTTGACCTCGATCCAATAGATCACCTCGTTGCTGGGATGGCTGATCAACCCGGTTGCAGCCGCCAGGGCCTCGGTGAAGCGGCGGATCAGCGTGCTCAAGCTGCCCATAATATCTTCAAGATTTTCATGCCCATCGGAATACAGCGACGCCACATCCTTATACAGCTCCTCGATCGACTTCAAGAGCAATGCCATGGTCTCACCGGTCTGGCCCCAGGCAATTTCCACAAAATCCCAGCCGGGCAGTGTGCGTGTAGCGGGGATGATCCGCAACTGCCAGGCGTAGTTGTTCTGCGGCTGACCTTCGCGCTGGAGATTGACGAAATCGCTCAAGATGGTGAAAAATTCCCTCGCCAGTTGTTCGAGGCGAAAAGCCTGGTCGGTGGCGCGTTTGACCTTTTGCTGGAGCAGGCCGAAGTCCGAGGGGCGAAGCGAATTGTGAGTCTCGCTGATCAACTTGCCGAGCACGCCGGCGGACGAACCACCGACTTCTTTCATAAGGCGGTCGACGTCTAACTGTGTGATCCGGAAGGATAACGCGCCGGTGACCGCCGATTCCACGTGGTGGGCTTCGTCGACGATAACGTAATCGTATTCCGGCAGTACTTTCCCCCCGGTCGATACATCCGAGAGCAGTAGGGCGTGATTGACCACCAACAAGTGGGCGGACTGGGAAGCCTGTCGGGCGCGCTGGAACGGACACGTGCCGCCCATGCGCGCCACACAAGTCTCGGTGGTACAGGCGTCGTCTTCGGCGGATAGGCGCGACCAGATCTCACGCTCCACCGGACCGGTCAAGTTGATCTCGTTGCGATCGCCGCTGTGGTTGTTAAGCTGCCACACCAAAATCTTGGCCAGGACGCGCATCTCCTCCAGATTGGTTGGACCATGCGTGCGCAGAAAATCCAGCCGCCGCGGGCACAGGTAATTACCGCGTCCTTTCAAAACGGCTGCGCGCAGCTCAAGGTTAAGTGCAGCGCGCAGATCCGGGATATCTTTCTTGATGAGTTGGTCCTGCAGGTTGATGGTGTTGGTGGAAACAACCACGCGCGTGTTGTTCTGAATGGCGAACAAAGCGGCCGGCACCAGGTAAGCAAAGGATTTGCCCACCCCGGTTCCGGCTTCGACCATCAGATGGTTCCCGTTTGAAAGGGCTTTGGTCACCGCGCGAAGCATCTGGACCTGTTCGCCGCGTTGTTCGTAGCTCTCGAAATACTGTGAGAATGGTCCGCCATATTCCAAAATAGACGCCACTTCCTCAACCTCCAACGGGGAGGGTTTCTCGGGTCGTTGAATCGGCGGAAAATCTCTTTGAGCGGGATCAAGCGGAAGTCCGGATAAAGACGCGCCGCGCGTCTGTTTCGACTTCAGGCCGTCTTTTGCGCGCGCCTTCAACACCGCTTGGAAGGCGCGACCTGTTTCCCATTCAAGAGGTTCGCCCAATCGAACGATCTCCGCCAGCAAATCGAACGGCAATTCGCCGGCCAACTCCATAAGTCGGACGTACGCGGCGTGCGTGACGCGCGCATCATCCAGAGCGCGGTGGGTGGCCGGCAATGGAATACCTAATTGCTGTCCGAGGGCGCCCAGGTTGTAGCGACTAGCGGAGGGCAGCAGGATGGAGGCCAATTCATACGTATCCAGGGATTGTGGATACGGAAAGAGCCCGGCTTTCTGCAAAAAACCAAGATCGAATCGAACATTATGGCCCAGCAAAGGCGCGCCGCCAGCGAAGGACTCCAATTCGGGCGCGATATCGTGCAGGAGCGGCGCCTGTCGAACCATGGAATCATCGATGCCCGTCAGCCCGGTGATGAATTCAGGAATATGTCGTTTGGGGTTGAGCAGCGTGGAAAATTCGTCTTCGATGCGCCTGCCATTAAAACGGACCGCGCCGATCTCGATGATCGCGTCGCGGTTTTCGTCCAGGCCGGTGGTTTCAATATCTATGGCTACGATAGAGCTCATAGAACAAGTGTACCATATTAGACTTTCGGGCTGGATTTAGGCGACCAGAGGTTATTGTATTGATTATGGATCAATTTCTGTGTGTGAAGGAAGTTCTGAATCCGCTAAATTGTCCAGGTAAGGCATCAGAAATACCCATAGAAAGAGCCGGAACATTTCCACGGAGGGAAAGATGTGTCGGCGCGTCCCGACCGTGTCGCCAAAAAATGTAGGGAACAGCGTTATCGCGGAACACATGAAAAACCAGGTCCCCAGCCAGGCCCAGGTCATCGTAGAAGGGTTGCGTGTCTTAATAGCCTTGATATAAAAAGTGATCAGCAATAGTAAATCGATCAGGTATACGGCTAAAGTTTGCGGATGGACCATCTCACCAATTTTCATAAGCGTGTCGCGGCCAATGACTTGATCGGTTTTGAAATAGGGCTGTTCAAAATCCGAGCTCAAATAAAATGCATCGTTCCACAGCGTCGTCAGGACGAATCTGGGATGTGAGATTAAAAAGAGACCATATACTTTGGTGGCATTCGCATCGAACCACGCCTGAAATTCCGGGGTTTCGCGTCCGGGCATCCCGAATCCTTCCATGAATTCCACGCGGGTTGGATATGGAAAAATATATGCATCAAACGCATGCTCCAGCGGATAATGGGTGGCCCGCAAACTGTCCTGCGCGGATTTGGTCCCCAGGAGGAAAAAGCCTGCCAGTAGTACGATCAAAACGATCAATATTCTGTTTTTCCTAAATTGCGGACTGAGCAGCAAAATCGATAATAATGCCAACGAAACAAGTATGGCATACAGGTGCACGTCCCGGATAAAAACCCAAAACAGGAAAAGGATCGCCCAGGCGGCGATCAATGACACGGTTGATTTTGAGACTTTCTCTTCCCGGTGCTTGGGAATCCGAAAGCTGGTCTCGTACAGGATCGCGAAGGCCGCCACGAATAAGGAAAGTGTCAGCGATTCGGGCCCCAGGATAAAATCCCATTCCGCGATCTGGGGGGTAAATCCGAAGGTCAAGATCAAGAGGGCGCTCGTTATTTGGATAAAAGGATTTTTGAAACGGCGCGAGATCAGCCAGGCAGCCAGGCACCAGCTTGTGATGGAAAGCAGGTTTTGTAAAACCGTGATCCTTTCGAAGCAGGGCTGAATCTGGCGTTGTCCCTCTATTCCAAGGGCGGGGTTGCTCATGGCCGTTAGAGGGCACGCAATTTCATCGTTCGCAAATTTGTAGAACAAATTGGTGGTAAATAAGCGGTCCCCCGCAAAAATCTTCCAGGAAAATAAAGGCGACCTCGAGGATGCGATATAGCTGGGCGTGTCCGCATTTCCGATCGAAAGGCGGAAATCTCCATATGCTGAGACCCTGATCCAGATGGCAGCCAATGCGATCAAGGCGGCCACAAAAACAATCAGTCCTTTTTTTGAGTCAAATCTCAGGCTTCTTTTTTTTATGCGATTTCTCCGGCGGTTTTATCCGTATTGGATCCGGTTAAATTTCCCCTCTCAGGGAGAAGTGCAAGATCTATGGTCACAATCAAGAATGCCCACATAAATAAGCGTAAGGCGGCAGTCGATATGATCGCATGGCGATTTATCGCTACAATATCTCCAATAACACTGACCCCAAGAGTAACCACTGCAGAAAGGACCAGCCAGGTTGCCAGCCATGCCCACGGATATGCACGCCGGATGCGATTTTGGGAGGCGACCATCCATAAACCAGCCAGCAGGAATGCGCTTAATAAAAGGGGGGAAGAGCTTTGGATATTGAGCATATCGCCAATCGGAATCAGCCGGTTTCTTATGTCATGCCTCGGGGTCAGAAAATAGGGTTGCAGGTTATTGGTGAATGCAAGCCTCGTGTCATTGTAGAGGAGACTCGCGGTATAGCCGGGGTGTGCAAGTAGAAATTGAATGTATGCCGTTGCTGCGTTGTCCTTGAACCATTCCGAGTACCCTGCCGAGTCCGGAGGCGGCATCCCCCGGGCTTGCATAAATTCGACCGCGACTACATTCGGATGAATGTTATTACCATACACATTTTGCAGTTGTATTGCAGAGCGTGGGCTTTGGGCTGACGACAAGAGACCCGTCACAAATACTGCTGCAACCAGGAAAATTTTTGCGATGAACAGGACTCTCACTTTTTGAAAGCCCGCTATTTTCAATAAGGGCGGAAGCATAATCAGGTAGACCAAAGCCACGTACAAGTTAGCATCCCGGGTGAAAGCCCATAGAATAAAGGTAATACCCCAAATGCCTGTCATGAGAATTATGGAGGGTTTTAATTCTGGTTGGAGGCTCAGTTGGAACGCCAATAAGATCAATATTGCGAATTGGAGTATTAAGAGTGACATGCTGAGCGACTCGGATCCCATCACACTGTCCCAGTCAGCATTCTGCGGCATTAATGCAAATAGGAGTATCGTTAAAGCCGATATCAATTTCAAGAGTGGATTTTTGATGTGATGGGAAAATACCAGGGTCAGCAGGCTCCAGCTTAATACCGAGATAATCCATTGTGTAACCGCAATGCTCTTAAATCCAGACCTTATTTGCCGGATTGAAGTGTTTATGCTGCCATTTCGTAATTTCGGATATTCCCCCGGCGGCTCATGGATTTTGTACATCAGGTTGGTTGTGAAGAGCCGGCGCCCTGTCCACGCATCCCACGAGAACAAAGGCGCTCTGGATGATTCAATATACGATTGTGTGTCATTTGTTGCAATGGCAAGGCGTGGATCCCCATACACCTTGAGGCGGATTATGCAAGCGGCTATGACCAGTATGCTGACTACCAGCAATGGCCAATTATTTTTAACGACTTTCAATTCGAAGCATCCAAGAAAGATTTATTCTGGTCAGCTCTATTCAAAAAGGCTATAAAGCGGAGCGGACACTTTCCAACATTAATGAGCCCAAGGGTCTGGCTTTTGCCTTCTGCCGGATGAAATCCTTGAGCTGCTTGAGTTTCATGGCGGGCAGCGGTGAATCCGCAGCCTCGATCTCCACCTCAGGGTTGGTAAAAATCAAGGCAGCCTGTATCTCAGGTATCTCTGATTCCTCCATGTGCTTGCCTAAATGTTTTTTTAGCGTCCGAATTTCACTCTCGGCTTCGAGCTCCGGACGGCCAAGGGATTCCTGGCCGAAAATCCGCATGTAACCTTGAAAAAAACCGCCTCCGCTCATCCGCCAGCGATTATTCGTGTATGCGACTTTTCCGCGTTGGTGGTAGGGCAGAAGCACCCATATTCCGGCCGGGCCGATCAGCAGATGTGAGACCGGTGTGGTGTAATGGTGAATGGTGAAATCGCCCGGCAGTCCTTTTAGCCCGGCATCCAGCTTTTCGTCCGGACGAGGCGAGCGGCCAAACCGGCTTCCCAAATACATGCCGACCTGCGTCAAAGTGAATCCGATCAATAGGGATGCAAGTGAGTAGCCAAACAGCTCGGGCTTTTGAAATGAGACATACATCCCGAGACCGAGTATCGCCAGTGCGAGAATGCTGGTCCATTGGCCGATCTTTCCGTTGCGTTGAATAAGCTTATCGTTTTTGATGATATTCATGGTTACTTTTTCAGACTTTCCTCGATGGCGGCCTTTAAAGCCTCTAAGACTTTCGCTTCGGCTGCATTTTTTGCCACCCGAATTGCATTCTTAATGGCGAAAGCATCCGACCGGCCGTGACCGATAAACACCAATCCATTCACACCCAGTAAAGGCGCGGCGCCTTCCTCCGCAGGGTCAAGTAGTTTTCTGATCGATCCAAGCGCGGGCCGCACCAATAAACCGCCGATCTTGGTCAGCAGATTTCCATTCTTGATCGTCTCCCGGATCTTATCCACGATCAATTTTGCGACTGCCTCGGAAGACTTGAGCATGACGTTGCCTGTAAATCCATCTGTCACGGCCACATCCACTTTCCCACCGATCACTTCCTTGCCTTCCACATTCCCGAAATAGTTCAAACCGGAGGATTTTAATAAAGGGGTGGCTGCCTTAACCAATTCATTGCCTTTACCCTCTTCTTCAGCGTTTGAAATCAAGCCAACTTTCGGGTTTGGAACACCGCGTACTTTTTCCGCATAAATACTGCCCATGATCCCGAATTGCAGAAGGTTTTCAGGTTTGCAGTCGGGGTTGGCGCCAATATCAATGACCACGCATGAACCGGTGGCAGTTGGAAAAGTCGGCGCCAGGCCGGGTCG
>CAYUUJ010000019.1:0-11376 GCA_964447845.1 uncultured Anaerolineaceae bacterium | reverse complement strand
CCGCCTGAATCCCGCCCCCCCTGGCGAGCGCCGGATGCGAAGTCTCAACGACCTGCCAAACCGCTGCCGCGGGATGAAGACTTCCCGCCGCTGCAAGTGCTCCAATCCGAAACCACGACGCGCGCGGATGAAAAGACGATCAACCAGATCGCCGGCTTGATTATGAAGACGCTTGCGGAATTCGGAATTCCTGCGACAGTGATCGGATATCGAGTTGGCCCGTCCGTTACCCAGTTTGCGGTACAACCCGGTTTTATCAAAAAAGGAAATGCCGAGGAGGATGCGCAGCAGATGAAAGTGCGCGTCGCTCAGATCGCGTCCCTGGAGCGGGACCTGGCCCTGGCGCTCTCCGCCGAACGGTTGCGAATCGAAGCGCCCGTGCCTGGCAAGCCATACGTTGGTATCGAAGTCCCTAATGCGCGTGCTTCGCTAGTCGGGTTGCGCGCCATCCTCGAGACCGAGGCTTTCCACCGCGTTGGCGCGCCGCTTGCATTGGCTTTGGGTCGTGACGTCTCAGGGCAGCCACTGATCGCTGACCTGGCGCGCATGCCGCATTTATTGATCGCCGGTTCCACCGGTTCAGGTAAATCTGTATGTATCACCTCGCTCGCAGCTTGCCTGGCAATGAATAATTCCCCCGAGCAGCTTCGCCTGGTGATGATCGACTCCAAGATGGTTGAGTTGATCCGTTATAACGGCTTGCCGCATTTATACGGAAAGGTCGAGACCAACCTGGAACGAATTCTAGGTGTGTTGCGCTGGGTGGTGATCGAGATGGAACATCGCTACCGGTTGCTTGAATCGGCGCATGCTCGAGATCTTAACGCTTATAACACCAAAATAACCCGCCGCGGCGAGGGTTCCCCTCTGCCGCGCATTGTGGTACTGATCGACGAATTGGCGGATCTGATGATGTCTGCACCGGATCAAACCGAGCATAATCTCGTCCGGCTCGCACAGATGGCGCGCGCCACCGGGATCCATTTGATCGTTGCGACTCAAAGGCCCAGCACCGATGTAGTCACCGGTTTGATCAAAGCCAACTTTCCTGCCCGGCTCGCTTTTGCTGTGGCTTCCGGAATCGATAGTCGAGTGATCCTGGATACAAGCGGAGCGGAAACGCTGCTGGGTCGAGGTGATCTGCTGTTCCAGAATCCGGAAGTGGGGAATCCGATCCGTGCCCAGGGTGTGATGGTAACGGATATGGAGATCGAACGCATTATCTCTCACTGGCAGAAGGTCAGTGAGATGCCGGTGGAAGATGTTCCCCCGTGGGAGAAATTATTGACGGAACCTGCCGAAGGCGGTGATGACGACCTGATCGAACAGGCCATTTCCGTGGTTCGGAGTTCGAGGCGGGCTTCTGCATCCTTATTACAGCGCCGTTTGCGGGTTGGTTATCCCCGCGCGGCCCGACTCCTGGATCAACTGGAAGAAATGGGTATCGTAGGACCCTCTCAAGGTGGCGGACGCGAGCGCGATGTGTTGGTTAGTGAAGACGATGACGGACTGGACGAGGAAGAATAAAGTCCTCGCAGTTTTTTTCGAGTATGATTGGGCAATCTTTACGAGGAAAAATTGAGGAAGACATTCACAGACTTGTTGCGGGTCACCTTTAAATGGGTTCTCGATCCGGTCGGCGGTTTTCTCAACCGGATCGGACTGACACCGAACACCGTCACCTTGCTTGGAGTGGCGGGTAGCATTCTTGCGGCGTATTTCGTGGCGCGCGGCCAGATCATGATCGGCGGCATCGTTATGTTGATCGCCTGGCCGATCGACGCGTTGGATGGGACGATGGCGCGTTTACGGGGCGAGGCCAGCGATTGGGGTGCGTTCGTCGACTCTGTCAGTGATCGCTATTCCGAGCTGATCATCCTGGGTGCCCTGGTCTATCATTTTGCGAAAAATAACCAGGATCTCGCCGTGGTTGTGACGTTCGCCGCCGCCGCGGGGTCGATCCTGGTTTCCTATGTCAAAGCCCGCGCTGAAGCACAAAGCTTTAGCGCGAAAGAAGGATTATTGACCCGCGCCGAGCGATATATCGTACTCGGCCCTTGCTTGTTGTTAAATGTCCCACTTGTTGGTGTGTGGATCATTGCAGTTCTTGCGAATTTCACTGCCCTGCAGCGCATCTGGCTCGTTCGTTCGCAGGCGCATGCAACCATGAAAAAATCCCCAGGAGAAGCAACATGATTGATGGATTTCAGATCGGCCCTTTGTATATCCGGTTCTACGGCATTATTTTGATGCTGGGCACCGTGGCAGGCGGATGGTTGGCGGCGCGTGAAGCCCGCCGCCGCGGTTATGACCCTGAAATCGTTTGGGATCTGCTGATCTACCTGATCGCTGGTGGTGTGATCGGTGCCCGACTGTGGCACATCTTGACCCCGCCTCCTTCATCGATCGAACAGGGCATTACGACCCTGTATTATTTGACACACCCGATTGATGCGATTGCCATCTGGCGCGGCGGCCTTGGGATCCCGGGCGGCCTGATCGGTGGCGCGATCGCGATCTATTTTTATACGCGCAAGCACAAGCTCAACTTTTCCGAATGGGTGGATATTGTCGCCCCCAGCGTGCCGCTTGGCCAGGCAATCGGTCGCTTTGGTAACTTCTTCAACCAGGAACTTTACGGTGCGCCCACCAACCTGCCCTGGAAGCTGTATATCGATCCAGCCCATCGATTATCCGGATTTGAAGATGTCGAATACTTTCATCCGCTGTTCGCGTATGAATCCATTCTCAATCTGGCGAATATGTTCTTTTTGATCTGGGTCACGCGTAATTTCGAGGGCAAACTCAAGAAAGGCGATGTCCTGCTTACTTATTTGGTGACCTATCCGGTCATCCGTTTCTCGCTGGATTTTCTCCGCCTGGACGCCTCCCGGGTGGCCGGGGTTAACGCCAACCAGACCGTGGCGGCTGTGGTGGCCGTTCTAGCTGCTGGGGCGCTGATCTGGCGTCACCGCAGCGAAAGCATCACCCCCACCTCGACCGCTGTTCGCATACCAGCTTCCCGAGCGGCGGCTTCAACACCTCGTAAAAAAGCGGTCACTAAAAAGACCGCCTCCAGGAAGACGACGGCCAAAAAAGCTTCGGCAAAGAAGACCGCACCGAAAAAGAAATCTTCCTAACAAAACCGTATTCTGGTCTGCACCGGAAGGGTGTTATAAAGTACCGTTACGCCAGCGGCATTCCGAGAGGACCGTTGTCTGATTGACGCGTATTTTGTTAGCCGATATTCTGGATGCCAATGATCGAAATCAATGATCTGAGCAAGCAATTCAACGATTTCTGGGCCGTGGACGGTGTCACTTTTCACGTAAAGCCCGGTCAAATTCTGGCGTTGTTGGGTCAGAATGGCGCGGGCAAAACGACCACGGTCCGGATGCTGAACGCGCTGTTGACGCCTACACGTGGCTGGGCGCGCGTGGCAGGATACGACACGGTCCGGGAAGGCCAAAAAGTACGCGCGTCTGTCGGCGTGCTTACTGAACAGCATGGACTCTATATGCGCATGAATGGGGTGGAATACCTGGATTTCTTCGGCGAGATTTATTCGCTTAAGTCCAATATCCGCAAGGTGCGCAGCGAATATTTGTTGGATTACTTCGGCCTGGCCTCGGCCGCAAAAAAACGGATCGGCGAATATTCAAAGGGGATGCGTCAAAAACTGGCGTTGGCGCGTGCGCTGATGCATGAACCACCGGTTCTTCTACTGGATGAACCCACATCCGCCATGGACCCCGAGTCTGCACGATTGGTGCGGGATGAGATTGCAAGTCTGCGCTCCTCACAGCGTTCGATCCTGATCTGCACCCATAATCTGGGTGAGGCGGAGGCTCTGGCTGACATCATCGCGATCATTTACCGGGGCAGGATCCTGTTACAGGGATCCTTGGAGGAACTCAAACAGCGCATTCTTGGCCCGGCGGAGTATGAAGTTCAACTATCAACATCATGGAACCCGGATGGTCTTCAGTTGCCCACAGGGGTGAATCTGACTCAGTCAAACGGGACCAATCTCCGGTTCCGCGTAGAGCGGCCTGAAGTGTCGAATCCGGAGTTGGTGCAAGCCCTGTCCATGGGAGGCGCTCGATTGATTTCGTTGCAGGAAGTGCCCCGCAGTTTGGAGCAGGTCTATCTTCAAGTCATGGCGGAAGCTCAGACAGAGTTGATTCATGCGCGGTAAATTGTTTCCCGTCTGGCTGGTGGCGCGCCGCGAGTTGCGGGATCAGTTCCGCGATTGGCGGGTCTTATTCCCGCTGATCGTGTTGACCCTGGCCTTCCCTTTCCTGATGAATGCGGTGGCCGGGCAGGCTGTGGATTTCATCAACCAATATGGCGCTAACCTGGTGATCGACCGGCTGGTGCCTTTCTCGATCTTGATCATCGGATTCTTCCCCAATACGGTTTCGCTGGTCGTGGCGCTTGAGTCGTTCGTGGGCGAGAAGGAACGCGGCACGATCGAGCCGTTACTCAGTTCCCCGCTGGAAGATTGGCAGATGTATCTGGGCAAGCTTCTGATCGGGATCGTAACGCCACTGGCTGGCAGCTATACATCCATTGCACTATATCTTCTGATGGTTTCGCGCCTGCAGTTGACAATGCCGAGCCCTGACTTGATATTCCTGCTATACGTTCTGACCAGCGTTCATGCGATCTTGATGGTCAGCGGTGCGATCGTGATATCCGTGCAATCCACGTCGGTCAAGGCTGCTAATCTGCTGGCTTCATTTATTATTATTCCGGTGGCGCTGCTTTTACAGGGCGAAAGCGTTCTGCTCTTCTGGGGCAATACCGATGTGTTGTGGTTGGCTGTCATAGGGGTCATGATCGTGGCAGCTTTGTTGATCAGGCTTGGGATCGCACACTTTCAGCGCGAGTATTTATTGGGACGTGAGATCGACACCCTTGATCTGCGGTGGATGTGGGGAGCATTCCGCTATTCATTTACCTCGGGCGCGACCTCGCTCGGCGAATGGTATCGAAAAGGCGTGTGGCCGGCGTTGAGAAGGTTGGCAATGCCAATGGCATTGATGGCGGGTGTATCCATCGTAGGGGTATGGCTGGGATATGACTGGGTGATCGATAATGTACAAAGTATTGTCGAAAAGGCCTCCCCTGAAAATCTCGCCAAATTGACCCGTGAGGTGAAGGAAACGCCAAGTTTTGCACAACTAGGCGCGCGTCTTACGGTCCCCTCCTTATTTGTTCATAACACCCGGGCGGTAGCTGCAATATTACTAGCCGGCCTCTTTTCCTTCAGCGTGCTTGGAATATTGGTCTATCTGCTGAATATGGGATTGATCGGCGGTGTGCTGGCTCTTTTTGCTTTACTGGGTTTCTCGCCGGTTGCTCTTTTCTTCAGCGGGCTTTTCCCGCATGGGATCTTCGAGATACCGGCGCTGATGCTCGGAGGCGCGTCGGTTTTACGGATCGGCGTGGTATTGGTCGCACCGCAGGTTGGGAAATCCATGGGTGAAGTGATGATGGAATTATTGGCTGACTGGGCCAAAGTTTTTCTGGGTTTGATTGTGCCCTTATTGGCGGTCGCGGCTGTGATCGAGACTTACATAACGCCCAGGTTGTTATTGGCCATGTTCAATTAGGCGGCAGGCATGCCCAAAGTAATTATTCTTGGCTCATCCAATGCCATTCCCACGAAGGACAGCGAGAATACCCATCTGGTCATCGTGGGGAAGGAACATATGGTCCTGGTGGATTGTGTCAGCAATCCGGTTCTGCGGCTCGAGCAAGCCGGCCTTGCCTTCAATGACCTGACGGATATTATTCTGACGCATTTTCATCCCGATCACGTTTCCGGATTGCCATTGCTGCTCATGGATATGTGGCTGATGGGGCGTAAGAAACCGATCAATATTTTCGGTCTGCATTACACGCTTGACCGGATCGAAGACCTAATGAACTTTTATTCCTGGGCTGAATGGCCTGAATTCTTCCCGGTTGCATTCCATCGCTTGCCGGCTTCAGAAATGTCACCTGTGATGGAGAATACCGAGTTCAAGATTTTATGTTCGCCTGTAAGGCATATGATCCCTACCATAGGAATACGCATAGAATTCCATGACGCCAGGAAGGTGATGGCGTATTCTTGTGATACGGAGCCCTGTCAGCAGGTTGTGCGGTTGGCGAATGGCGCGGATGTGTTAATCCATGAAGCCTCTGGGGCTTCGATTGGGCATTCGTCAGCCGGGCAGGCCGGCGAGATTGCCAGTCAGGCAGAGGTCGGATCGCTCTTCTTGATCCATTATCCGACCGGCCGATTTGCAAATGGGGATCTGGTAGGAGAAGCCAGGGAAAAATATCACGGCGATGTGGCTCTCGCGAAAGATTTCATGGTCCTGGATTTTTCAAGAAAATAAAAAACCCTCCTGGATCCAGGAGGGCAAATCAGCGGGGGAGAAATGTTACCAGCCTGTAATGAAGGGTTCCCAATCGCCATTTTCAGCAAGATGCCGGCCGAAAATGTAAGTCGCATTGGCGGGTGGTTCCCTGGGGATGCGCTGGAGCATCAAATGAGCCTCATCCAGCCTTCGGCCGCCTTTGCGATGGTTACACGGCGGACATGCAGCAACCACATTCGTCCAAACGTGTTCGCCATCCAGGTGCCTGGGTCGGACGTGATCGACGGTCAGGCTGACATCCTTTTTGCCGCAATACTGGCAGGTATAATTGTCGCGTCTGAAGACTTCCCGCCGTGTCAGCTTCACATGTGGCCGTGGCCGATGCACCTGGTGTTCAAGCCGGATCACGGATGGACGCGGCAGCAATTGAGAAATCGTATGTATATAACCGCGACCATTCACAACCATACCGGCCTTACCCATAAGAACTAATCCAACAGCCCTCCGGGTAGTGCAAACATGGATCGGCTCAAAATTCGCATTGAGTACAAGCACGGGCTCGTTCATGACGTCTCTTAAACAAAGCTGATTATAGCATACAGAGTTTTGCATGAATGTGAGCGATGAAAATCTTTGTTCCGGCTACCTGAATTTTTGTTAAACTCGCACTGGGTGAAATGAGCGATCTTGTGGTAAAAGGGATGTGCACAATATCCAGCCGTTCTGCCGGGCTTGGTTTTCGGTTCCGGTTCGAAGATTTGAATGACGCGTTCACCTTTCTATTTATGAAAGCAAGATAAGGAGATCCAACTATGAAACAATCAATCTTTTTATTGTGTGCTTGCCTGCTGGCTGCCTGTTCGCCCGCTTCGCCGGCGCCGACAATCCCGGATGGCCCGCCACCTGCTACAGCCTTTCATGATGTTTCCTATCCAACCGCTCAGGCGGATGTGGCAGCTCCTGATCAAACAGCCGGCGGGATCGACGTCCATATCGCCCGCGCCTGGATGGAAGGCAAGAGCCTGAATGCCGACGTGTGCTTCACTCTACCCGACTCCTCCGATTGGTCATTGTGGGCGGCAAGTTTGAATTACGGTGAGTTCGTCGTTCAGGAATATGGCACAACCCTGGTCAGTGTTCAGGAACCTTCCAGCGGCCAGGTCGGTACCCGTTGCGATATGCTTACATTCATCGTGCCGCCGGATGCAGATTTGACGAATGCGACAATCTCGATCGGCGCCATCGGAGCCCTGCCGCGTGAAGGCGATTACTGTTCGGTCTATTTCCCCAAAATCCAACAGGCCTTGCTGGAACGCGGGATAGGGATCACGCTCGATTGCCTGGATGTCAATGGTATTTTGACGCTGCAGATCACTGGCAAGCCACCTGAAATGAGTCAGGTGGAAGCCGAAGAGATCGTTTTCAGTGACGAGTTCTACACACTGAAGGGTCCCTGGACCTTCGGGCTGAGCTTGAATCAGTAGGCATGTTATAATCGCTTCGTGATTCGTTTTGCGATAGCTGCTTACTATTATCGCCAACTGTGAACTCTGCGGTGGTGATTGAACGCGCCCACACCATCGCGGGCGCGTTTTTATTTACCAGCATGCTGTGTTGTGCGAGAATTTGCCCCTTGGAGGCTTTCATGAACATCGATGAGCAAGTCGAGCTGTTGATGCAGGGTACGGCCTACGGCGACGAGGACCTGAAGAGGTCCATGGCCGCTGAACTGCGGCAGCGTTTGTTGGAAGCTCAGAATGAGGGCCGGCAGTTGCGCGTGTATTGCGGGTTCGACCCGACTCACATCGATCTGCATCTCGGGCATACCATCACGATGCGCAAACTGAAACAATTTCAAGACCTGGGCCACGAAGTGACTTTTCTGATCGGAAGCTATACGGCGTTGGTAGGCGACCCCTCTGATAAGAACAAAGCGCGCCCGATCCTGACCCCGGAGCAAGTCGAGGAGAATTCACGAACGTATGCCGAACAAGCCTTCCGTGTGCTGGATCGTAAAAAAACCAAGGTTCGATATAACGGGGAATGGCTGTCCAAGCTCTCCCTGATCGATCTGATCCGCCTTGGTCAGAACTTCACCATCCAGCAGTTTCTCGTCCGTGAGAATTTTGCAAAACGTTTGGACGGGGGAGAGCCCATCTATCTGCACGAGACCTTCTATGCGCTGATGCAGGGGTACGATGCGGTTGCCATGCAAACCGATGTGCAGGTAGGAGGCACGGATCAGTTATTTAACATTATCGTGGCAGGACGCAAGTTGCAGGAGGCGCTTGGCCAGAAACCGCTGGTCGGCATCATCACGGGTATTCTGCCTGGAACTGATGGCGCGCAAAGGATGTCAAAGTCGACCGGAAATGTGATCCCGATCAATACCACGGCCGAAGATATGTATGGAAAAGTAATGTCTTTGCCCGATTTTGCGATGAGCACGTACTACCGTCTGACCACGCGGTTGAAACCGCAGGAGATCGATCAGATAGAGAAAGCAGTTGCTTCGGGAGAGATGCACCCCCGGGATGCCAAAATGAAACTGGCATTCGAGATCACCAGCATTTTTTATGGGGACCAGGCTGCCCAAGCAGGGCAGGATGGATTTGTCAGGACCTTTCAACAGAAGGAAGTGCCGGAGGAGATGCCCGAATTCAACATGCAGAAGGGTCAGACTGTTTTGGACGTGATCCTGGCCGCGGGCCTGGCGGATAGTAAGAGTGAGGTGCGTCGTTTACTTGATCAAAAAGGAGTTCGACTGGATGGGGAAACCCTTGAGCGCGGAGATTTGATCTTTCCTCATCCCGGTGTATTGCAGGTGGGCAAGCGGCGTTTCGTACGGGTGAAATAAGATCAGCGGGCTGACAATTATCAGCCCGCTGATCGGTCTTCGGCCATCATTCGCAAGAATTCCCGCGCGACCTTCGGGTCAAAGCGGGTCCCGGAAAGTTCCTCAATATGATCCAGGACTTTTTGTTCAGACCAGGCTTCTCGATATGGCCGGTCATAGAGCAAGGCATCCCAGACGTCCACAATTGCAAATACCCGGGCGGAGAGCGGGATAGCCTCGCCTTTCAAGCCCCGCGGGTACCCCGATCCATCCCAGTGTTCGTGATGACAATATGGTATGTCGAGCACCGGTCGCAGGTAAGCGATCGGATAAAGTAGATCATACGCATATTTGGGGTGACGGCGCATCTCGGTCCATTCCTCCTCAGTCAGGGGACCGGGTTTCTTCAGGATCTGGTCAGGGACACCCATTTTTCCGATGTCATGCAGCAGTACTCCGCGGCGGATATGAGGTAATTCAGATTCGGGAATGCCGACCCGGCGCGCCAGGCGCAGGGTCATATCTGTGACCCGGAATGTATGTCCTTGCGTTTCTTTATCACGAAGTTCGAGCGCCTTTCCCCAGCCTTCCAATGTGGTGTCGTAGGCGAGAGACAATTCCTGGTTGGAGCGTTGTAAATTCTCGAATAGCTGTGCGTTATCGATGGCGATGGCTGCCTGGCCGGCCATCGCGTGTAGAAATTCAAGCCAATACGTCCCCGGCACGAAAGGTTGACGGAAGAAGGTCTCCAGTATCCCCTTGGTTTGACCTTTGCTTACCAGAGGGGTGGCGTAATAGCTGACAAACCCTTCGCCGATCAATTGATCCCGGCGTCGAAAACCTGATTCCTGATTCAGATCGACGATGTGAATGTCTTTTCTGTCGCTAAGGATCCTGCCGGCAGGACCTTCGCTGATCCGAAAGGTGGCCTGGGAACTGGCTTGCCGATAAAAGCCGAGCCCGGCCAGTGGGGTCAGCATTTGCATCTCGGGATTGAAAGCCTGGATTGCGGCGGCATCCACCTTGAGTTGTGCCAGAATGTGATCCAGAAGGATATTGAGCGTGACCTGCAAATCAAAGCTGCCTGCAATTGCCATGTCCACATCGCGCAGCGCGATCAAGCGCTTTACCTGCTCCTCGCTGCGGACGTATAGGTTAAGGCGGTGCATGGCGTTCCCCGCGATTTCTGCAATCGTGGTCATGAGCTGTATTTCGTGCGGCTCGATGCGGCGCGAGCTGGGGATGGCCACCACGATCACACCGATCACATCCGTCGTCGTCCGGATCGGCAAAACGATCCCGCCCCAATCCTGCTCAAAGAACTTTCGATTATCGGGATGGGAATGTGGGTCGTTTATAAAATCATTCACCAGGTAGGGTTCACCGGTGGTGAAAACATGCCCAACGATACCCTCACCGGGGCCGAAATTGGAGATCGGAATTTTTTTAGCCCAACCGGCTGAAATCTTTTCTACCAGCTTTCCACCGATCTCCTCGAATAACCAGATGGAACCCGTGGCCGTCTTCATGATGTTAAGCACTTCCGAAAAGAGGATGGGTAACATCTCTTCGGCGTCCTGGGCGGCGCGCAGGGCAAATGAGATTCTGCTGACAATTTCCATTTCTTCGAGTCGGCGGCGCGTTTCTTCAAAAAGCCGCGCATTGTCGATCGCGGCAGCGGCTTGATGCGCAAAAGTTTGGGCCAGGGAAGCCGCCCGCTCATCGAACGCGTTAACGCTGTAACTATCCAGCGTAATAAAGCCAATGATCTGCCCCCGGATGGTAAGCGGCACGCCCATCCAGCCGCGGATCTTATCCCCCGCTGCCCAGCTCTCAAAACGCGTATCATGTTGTGCATCCGGCAGGATGACAGGCTGTCCGCTGTCTTGAATGGCGGTTAAGAGTTTGTTGGAAGCCGGAAATGTTTGATTTAAGGCCAGGCTGGGTACGGGCAGCCCCTTGGCTGCGGTAATGCGGACAACATCTCCGTCCAGTAAGAGCATTGAGGCGCTGTCATACGGCACCACCTGCTTGAGTGCAACCAGGATGGTTTCCAGGACCTGCTTGGAATCCAGGGAAGAGGTAATGGCGGATGCGGCTACCCGAAGATTTTCTGCCTCCTGGCGTCTTTGCTGTTCCGATTCAAATAAGCGCGCATTTCCAATC
>CAYUUJ010000018.1:0-11695 GCA_964447845.1 uncultured Anaerolineaceae bacterium | reverse complement strand
CCAGGTGCAGCCTCCACCAGGAACCACGGGTCCACACTGACACAATGGCCACCGACCCCCGGTCCGGGGTTCAGGATCCTGACGCGCGGATGGCGGTTGGCCAGGGCGATCGCCTCCCATACGTCCACGCCAAAACGCTCGGCCAGGCGCGAGAACTCGTTGGCAATGGCGACGTTGATATCCCGGTAGGTGTTCTCCATCAGTTTGACCATCTCAGCGGTCGTGGCATCCGTCTGGACGATCTCACCTTTGACAAAGATCGAGTATAGATCTGCGCCGGCACTGGCAGACTCGGGCGTGAGGCCGCCGATCACACGCGCATTCTCGATCAGTTCGCGCATGATCTGCCCGGGCAAAACACGTTCAGGCGAATAACACAGGTGAAAATCAGTGCCTGCTTTGAGGCCGGACCGTTCCAGGATCGGCGCGACCAGGTCCACTGTCGTGCGAGGCGGCGAAGTTGATTCCAGGACAACCAGATTGCCTTTACGCAGAAAGGGCAGGATGGCCTCGGTTGCCGATGTCACAGCGCGCAAATCTGCCAGTTTAAAAGTCTCATCGTTATGTGTGCCGAATTTATCGGGGTGAAATGGGGTGGGGACGGCGATCAAAAAGGCGTCTGCCTCTTGAGGCTGACCGGAAACAGTCAGGTTTCCCGACTGAAGGGCTTGATCGACGACATTCTGCAGCCCGGGCTCGTGGATGTGCAGTCCACCTGCGCGCAGGGTTTCGATGACTTTCGGGTTGATATCCACGCCCAGGACCAGCAGGCCGTGCGTCGCGAATGTAGCAGCGGTCGGCAATCCGATATATCCAAGGCCAAGTACACAGATTTTCTTGAATTTCACTTAAACTCCTGATGGGGATAATGGCCAAACTCGGGTTTATTATACAACTGCGCATAAATAACGTTTACACAACTTTGACGGGCGAAACTCGTAGATAGAATCGGTAAGATTGACTTGTTGTATAATCAACTGGAGGCGTAATGGATTTCTTGCTGGATCCCAATGTTGCATATCTTTTCCTGCTGGCAGGTGTCTTGTTCGGACTGTTGGCAATCGTCACGCCGGGAACGGGTTTGCTCGAAGTGGGAGCGTTCTTTTGCCTGACATTGGCGGGGTATGCTGTTTATAACCTGTCGTTCAATTGGTGGGCGTTCGTCATTCTGGCTTTGAGCATCGTTCCGTTCTTCTATGCCTTCCAATCACCGAAACGCGAGCCATTCCTGGTCCTCTCGATCCTGGGACTGGTGGCAGGCTCGGTTTTTTTGTTCGCCCGCGAGAACGGTCAACCGGCTGTCAACCCGTTGCTGGCGCTGGTGGCTTCCGGGCTGTTGACCGGATTTTTATGGATCGCCGTTCGCAAGGCGGTCCAGGCTGCGAGCATCAGGCCGACCCATGATCTTGCGCGGCTGGTTGGCCAGTCCGGCGAAAGCAAGACACAGATCCATAGTGACGGCAGTGTACAGGTGGGAGGAGAATTATGGTCGGCTCGCAGTGATAAGGTGATCCCTGTCGGAAGCCCGATTCGGGTAATCGGCCGTGAAGGATTTTTACTCGTCGTTGAGATAGAAAATACTGTTCAATCCAAATAAAGGAGAAATGACATGGAGATTTTAGGTGGCAGCGTCTTTTGCATTATTGGCGCTTTGCTCGTTCTGGGTCTGGTATTTCTGCTGTATGCCATTCGGATCGTACCCGAATACCAGCGCCTGGTGGTTTTCCGCCTCGGCCGAAGTATTGGTGCAAAAGGTCCGGGCATCGTCCTGTTGATCCCGGGAATTGATCGTGCGGTAAAAGTGGACTTGCGCGAGCAGGTGCGTGAGATCCCCCATCAGACCTCGATCACGAAGGACAATGCGCCGATTTCGATCGACTTCCTGTGGTACTACAAGGTGCTGGACCCGACCGAATCGGTCCTGCAGGTTGGAAATTTCGACGTGGCCGCCCAAGGTATGGCGACCACCACGCTGCGCGCAGTCATCGGTGGTATGCCGCTCGACAATGTGCTCTCAGATCGCGAGCACATCAATACAATGCTGCGCACCCGCCTGGATGAAGTAACCGAGCGCTGGGGTGTAAAAGTGACCAATGTCGAGATCCGCGAGATCATCCCGCCGCGTGAAGTCCAGGAGGCCATGAACCGACAGATGTCCGCCGAACGCGTACGCCGTGCGGTGGTGACCGAGTCGACCGGTACGCGCGAAGCCGCCATCAACATCGCGGACGGTCAGAAGCAATCCGCGATCCTGACCGCCGACGGCGAAAAACAAGCCAACGTTTTGCGGGCTGAAGGCGATCGCCAGGCCCAAATCCTGCGAGCCGAAGGTTTCGCGCTGGCCTTGGAAGCCATCTTTAATTCAGCCAAAACGGTGGACCAGAAAACCATGACCTTGCAGTATTTTGAGACACTCAAGTCCATCGGCAACAGTCCATCCACGAAGTACATCTTCCCAATGGAGTTCACCAGCTTGCTGGATGGCTTCCTGGGCAAAGATACGAAGAAGTAAGAAAAAAACAAAAACGAAAAACAAAAGTACAATGGGAGCCTCTCGCTTGCGAGAGGCTTCTTTATTTTTATGGAAATCCTGCCTGCTTCCCTGCGTGACCTGAGTGCGCTGCGTTCATTGGAACATGCCTGTTTCGAGCGCGATGCCTGGTCCCTGCTGGATCTGATCGCCGTGCTCACATTCCCGGAGGTGGTGCGTTTAAAGGCTGTGCAGGACGGCGAGATGGTTGGGTTTGTAGGTGGGGACCCGCGCCCATCTCAGGGATTCGCCTGGATCGCCACGATCGGGGTTCATCCGGACTATCAGCGGCGCGGGATCGGGCGTGCCTTGCTGCGTGCTTGTGAAGCCCAGCTCACCATCCCTCGCATCCGCTTGACGGTTCGAATGTCCAATTCCGCCGCGATCGCACTCTATGAACAGGAGGGGTATCGAACCGCGGAGATCTGGAAGAGTTATTATAGTGATGGGGAAGACGGGGTGGTCATGGAGAAGAATAGAACGTGATACGGAATACGATCCGGATTGGCGCGATATAATCCATTCATATGTCTGATCAAAACCTGCCTGCACCGGAGTGGGTGGACACAGAGCAAGCCTTCCATGCCATGCATGAAAAACTCTCCACCCAGCCCAGGCTGGCGGTGGATACTGAATCGAACAGCCTGCATGCGTATCGCGAACGCGTCTGCCTGATCCAGTTTTCCACGCCTCAGGCGGATACCATTCTTGATCCGCTCGCGTTGACCGACCTTTCGTCTCTCGGTCCTTTATTCGCAAATCCCAATATCGAGAAAATCTTCCATGCCGTGGAGTATGACCTGATCTGCCTGCGCAGAGATTATGGATTTAACTTTGCAAACCTGTTCGATACCATGCAGGCGGCCCGAATCCTTGGATATCAAGCCGTCGGGCTGGATCGGCTGTTGAAAGAAAAATTCGGCATCCAGGTCGATAAACGCTATCAGAAAGCGGATTGGGCCGCCCGTCCATTGACAAACGAGCAGATCCACTATGCCCGTTTGGATACGCATTATCTGTTTCAGCTGCGGGATGTATTTGAATCGGAACTGCGTACGATGAGGCGCTGGGAGCTGGCTCAGGAGGATTTTCTGCGGGCTGCCGAGCTGGATCTGTCCAAAGCCAGAGCCAATGGTGAGACGCGGGAAAAATTCAGCGGCCGGCGGGACCTTTCGCCACGCGAATTGACGATTGTCAGCGAACTGGCTGTTCTACGCGAGACGGTCGCCGAACAGATGGATCGTCCGCCTTTCAAAGTGATCGACGATGAAACCCTGCTGGCAGTGGCGCGCGCCGCCCCTCGAACTCCGCAGGACCTGACCGCGGCCGGTGTGAGCGCCAGGCAGATCCAGCTATGGGGAGAGGCGATCCTGGCGGCGGTCGGTCGCGGAGGGGAGGCGCCGCTGCTCAAACGGAAACAGGCTCCTCGTCCGAGCGATGCGATACTGACCCGGGTCGAAAAGCTCAGAGAATGGCGGAAGAAAGTCGCTCAGGAGATGAATGTCGAGTCGGATATCGTCCTTCCAAAACCTTATTTGAATTTATTGGCCGAACAATGGCCGCGTACTCCGGGAGATCTACAAACCCTCATGGCTTCCTCTCCATGGCGTTTTGATAAATTCGGCAGCCAGATCCTCAAGGTCCTGGAAGCCTGAGATGCGGATCATATTCCACGGGGCGGCGCATACCGTCACTGGCAGCCAGCATTTGTTGGAGATCAACGGATCACGACTCCTGCTGGACTGCGGCTTGTATCAGGGCCGACGCGCGGACACTTACGCCCGCAACCTGAACTTCCCTTTCGATGCGCGTCGCCTGGACGCGGTCATTCTTTCCCACGCGCACATCGACCATGCCGGCAATCTGCCAAATCTGATCCGGCGAGGCTATGAAGGGTCGATCTATGTCACCAAGGCAACCGGAGAACTATCGGATGTGATGCTGCAGGATTCGGGACATATCCAGGAATCGGATGCCAAGTTCATGAATCGGAAGCGCGCTCTGCGGCGGGAACCTCCGCTCGAACCCATTTACACTCAGGCAGATGCAATGAAGGTGGCCGGGCACTTTCGCGGCATGGATTACGACCAGTCGTTCGAACCCATACCGGGTGTGACGGCGCGTTTTGTGGATGCGGGTCATATCCTCGGCGCGGCAGCGGTTTCCCTGGAAATCGAGGAAAGTGGACGCAAGATCCGACTTTGGTTTTCAGGCGACATCGGACGGTACGATCTGCCTTTGATCCGTGACCCAATCCTGCCCGAGGTTGCGGATTACATGATCATGGAATGCACGTACGGTGATAAACCGCATCACGACCCGGCGACTGCCTTTCAGGAGTTCCGCGATATCGTGATCCGTACGATCGAACGCAAAGGCAAGGTGATCATTCCTGCGTTCGCAGTTGGCCGTACACAGGAGCTCGTCTACCACCTGAATCACATGATGACCAGCGGCGACATCCCATTGGTACCGATCTATGTCGACAGTCCGCTGGCGGTGAAAGCCTCACAAGTTTTTAAGAACCATCCCGAATATTTCGATGCCGAGACCCGGAAATTTGTGGAGCAGGCTCGGCACCCTGCCCTGGATTTCAAAATGCTGAAATATGTAAGCGACGTCGAGGAGTCCAAAGCGTTGAACACGCGCCAGGACCCGATGGTCATTATCTCAGCCTCCGGGATGGCAGAGTCGGGTCGCATCCTGCACCACCTGCGTAACAATGTCGAAGATGTGCGCAACACGATCTGTATTGTCTCCTGGCAAGCACCGGACACGTTGGGCCGCCGGCTGGCGGATCGCCAGAAGCAGATCCGCATCTTTGGCGAAGCGTATGAAGTCCGAGCGGAAATTGCAACCATCGGCGGACTCTCCGCGCACGCCGGTCAGGACTTGCTGACAAAGTATGCCGTGGCGGTCAAAGCGTCGGTCAAACAGATATTTTTAGTGCATGGCGAGGAAAAGCCGGCCCGGGCGCTGCAGGAACAATTGAGACTCAACGATATGCATCAAACCCACTATCCTGAGCTGCATGAGAGCGTGGACATATAAGTTATAATTTTGACCGCGCACGTGACACTTGATACCTGACACGTGACACCCTCGGGGAGGTGCCAGAGTGGTTGAATGGGACAGTCTCGAAAACTGTTATGGGCTCCGGTCCATCGAGGGTTCGAATCCCTCCCTCCCCGCCATTTACTTACGCTTGATCTGGAAAAGGTCAGGCGTAAATTCTTAATAATCAGCATCCGTAATCAAGAAAAACTATCCGCAGATTGCACAGATTGCACCAATTTCTCTCAAATCTGTTAAATCTGTGGATTATCATGAAAAATTTCCAATTACATCCCTGTAACAATCAAGGGGAATCTATTTCGGGTGAGCTATATTTTACGAAGCTAGTGAGGAGAGAAGACATGCAAATAATCGGGAAGATTCGATCTGGCTTCAGTTTCTTTTTCATTTTGATAGTTGTTATATCCGCGTGTTCTAGCGTCACTCCGTCTCCAACCGAAACCGCTACTCCGGCCCCATCTCCAACCTTCACGCCGCTACCGAAACCTCTGACGCAGTGGGCAGGTTTCGCCCGCGCAAGTTCGGAGTGGAGCAGTACGGATGCGAGCGCACGCATGGCCACCGGCCCAAAATCGATAAGCATATGTGAGGACAGTTCCATCTCCTGGGCGAGCCGTTCCAATAACACCATCGAATGGCTGGATGTATATTTCAAGCAGGCTGTCATCCCGACCGAACTTCGAGTGTATTTAAACTACAACCCGGAAGGATTGCAAAAAGTGGAGATGATCGATACCGAGGGGAATTATCACGAAGTGTTTTCCGGAGGGTTTCGATCGGAGGACTGTCCCGATATCCTGGAGGTCATGATCGAGGATGCGGATTATCATGCAATCGGGGCCAGGATCTGGATCGACCAGTCAATCCTTGAAGATTGGACGGAGGTGGACGGCGTCCATCTGATCGGCATCCCTGAAGGACCCAAGCTGACAGCGTTACCTCCGCTTCCGACTCCCACCTATGCACCTGCGGCGCCTTTGGGTGAGCGATCGATCTTTGATCGGCCGGATGATCATAAAGGCCTTTACCAATTCCATGTGATCTATGCCTTGTTTAAAGACCAGGATGACATTGAGAGGGATCTGGATGGTTCGATCGCCAAATCGATCGATCTGGCTAACACGTGGTTCGATCAACAAACGAATGGATCCACTTTGCGATTCGATACGTATCAGGGCGGATTGGACGTTACGTTTGTCCAGTTCGATAAGACCGCCAGGGAAGTCCGGGAGATTTTTCAGGATACCTATGAAGCAGATCATAAGGAGTATCCGTTTATTGTGATCGAAGATTATTATATGGATTGGATCGATGCGGAGATACAGGCGCGAAACCTGGTGGCACCTGGTAAATATTATATTGTCTATCTTGAGACGTCTCACCCGCGCGCCTGTGGGTACTCACAACTTTCAAACCATTTAGGCGTGTTCTTTTTGCGAACCGATTATTGCGGGTATGGGCGTCTGGGCGTGGATGCCTATGCCTGGGAAAACGAATTCGTGCTCATACATGAGGTACTGCACGGGATTGGGTTTGCACCGGAATGTGCGCCTCATAGCATTACAGGGAACAGCAACCATTTGGACGACTCACCCAAAGACTTGATGTATCCCTATGTAGGGAGGGGCGAGACCGCTATTCTGGATGTTGGAAATGATGATTATTTCAATCATGACAATAAGGCCTGTCTGGATCTAGCTGATTCAGTTTTTCTGGAACCGCTGCCGGCAAACCCGGTAGCTCCGGAGTGGCCAGGTCAATATCTATTGCAATGACCGGCAAAGAAGTGAAAGCGTTTTCGACCATGGACCGACGCCAGCTGGCTGCATGGGCGGGGAAGATCGGACCGGTGCTTTTCGTGGCGGTTTTCACGCTCGAAGGCTGGCTGCGTCCTGGATTTAACCAGGCCGGAATGTATGTCAGCGAGCTGTCGCTTGGTCCACGCGGTTGGATCCAAATCCTCAATTTCATTATTTTCGGAGCGTTGACTCTCCTGTTCACGCGCTCTGTCGCGGTCGCGCTCCCCGAGGGAAAGGCTTCACGAACAGGTCCCATACTCCTTGCCATTATCGGGTTCTGTTATTTTGCCTCCGGACCGTTCGTGATGGATCCTGCGGGTACACTTCCAAACCAAATGAGCTGGCACGGCACAATACACTGAATCCTGGGAGGGATCGTATTCTCCCTCATGCCCGTTTGCTGTTTCGTGTTCCTGCGCCGGTTTCGAGTGGATCCGAAATGGCAGTCATTTCAAGGGTGGACACTTGTGGCAGGAACGATAATTGCCGCAGCAGTCATCCTCCTGAGCATCGCGACAAAGCTGCCGGCATTACAGAATGTCTTCAACGATCGGGTCGACTTGATCCAACGAACGGCAATCCTGACATTCATGATCTGGCTATTCACCTTTGCGATAACGCTCCACAGGCGGACGCGACCGAACACACCCTAAAAAGTTCCACGCTGCCAATAGAGCTTGTTGTTTCATGGTAAGATTCTTTCCTGCCATGCGACTACAACTTGCCCTTGCACAGATCGTTACCAAACTTGGCGACGTCCAGGCCAATCTGGACAAGCATATGGACTTGATCGCAGAGTCCAAAAAGCAAAAAGCTGACCTGCTGGTCTTCCCCGAACTTTCATTAACCGGATACGTATTACAGGATCTCGTAGCTTCGGCGGCCCATAAACCGACCGACGACGATCCGATCTTCAAGCCCCTGCTCAAAGCGAGTCAAGATCTGGACCTGGTGGTGGGTTTCGTAGACGAAGACTCCCGCCACCGCTTCTACATCGCCTCCGCCTATCTCTCCGGCGGACGCGTGCTCCATGTCCACCACAAAGTTTATCTGCCCACCTACGGCCTTTTCGATGAAGGCCGTTTCTTTGCATGGGGCGATACGGTCAAATCATTTGATACCCGCTTTGGGCGCGTCGGCTTGTTGATCTGCGAGGATTTCTGGCATGCTTCGCCACCTTATCTGCTTTGGCTGGATGGCGCGGACATCATGCTTTTTCACTCGGCCTCGCCAGGACGCGGGTTGAATGACAAGGAAAAGCTTGAATCTGCCCGTTGGGTGGAACGCGTCACCAAGGCGTATGCCAGCATGTTTACTTCTTTCGTCGCCCACGCAAATCGGGTGGGTTTCGAAGACGGTCTGCTCTTCTGGGGCGGCGCCACTGTATTCGACCCGAATGGGGAGGAGATCGCGCACGGGCCATATTTTGAAGAAGCGCTTACATTCGCCGAACTCGACCTCAATCAACTTCGGCGCACGCGCGCCCGTCTGCCGCTTTTGCGGGATGAACGTACCAACCTGGTGCAGAAGGAACTGGCCCGGATCCTGGCCCGCGAGAATGACCGGTAGGACAATATGCAAATCGACCTGACGATCAACACCGATCTAGCGCATACCATCCTGACCAGTTTTATTCGCAGTGAGATAACGCGTGTCGGGTTTACGCGCGCGGTGGTGGGGCTTTCGGGCGGCATCGACTCGGCGCTCTCATGCGCATTGGCTGCAGAAGCCCTGGGGCCGGAGAACGTGTTTGCCGTGAGGCTGCCTTATAAATCCTCCTCCCCGGATTCGTTGGAACATGCCCAGTTATTGATCGATCAGCTCGGGGTTCAGAGCGAAACGATCGAGATCACGGATATGGTCGAGTCGTTGATGGTCCGCGATCCGCAAATGTCTAAGCAACGCAAGGGCAACATCATGGCGCGCCAACGTATGGTTGTGCTGTATGACCAATCCGAAGTTTTAAAAGGTCTCGTGATCGGTACCAGCAATAAAACCGAGATCCTGCTGGGCTACTCCACGCTGTGGGGGGATATGGCCTCGGCCTTCAATCCGATCGGCGATCTGTATAAGACCCAGGTCCGTCAACTATCACGCGCCATGAACATCCCGAATCCGATCATCGACAAGGCGCCTTCCGCCGATCTTTGGAAGGACCAGACCGACGAAGATGAACTGGGCTTCAAGTATGAAAAAGTGGATAAATTGCTGTATCTGCTGGTCGACCAGCGTTATACCGTTTCTGACTGCATTGAAGCCGGGTTTGATGAGAAATTCGTGAGTACAGTAACAGCCCGTATCCGGCGCAGTCAATTCAAACGGCTTCAGCCGCCGATCGCCAAGTTAAGCAACCGTACGGTCGGGTACGATTTTCTATATTTACGGGATTGGGGAACTTAGCAATTTTGTTCGGAAATACTCATTTACCCCGTACATACGGCCCCCCTACGAAATCATTAAAATTTGTGCCGGGGTGTTGACTCGACACCCGAATCTGGCTATACTGCAATTAAGGATAATATCCAATGCGAGTGTCTTTAGATAATACGTAGAAGTGGAACCAGGCATGCGTCTGTCGCGCGTGCCTTTTTTTTATCCTCATAACCAAAGGAGTAAACGATGGACTATGGTTTGATCGGAAAACTCGAGAAGGCCAAGCGTTATGCGGAGGATCGCCATCGGTTTCGTTTCAACAAGTTCGACGTGACTTTCCATGGCGATAACAATGACCACCACGTTACTTTCGATACCGGCACGTTCAGCTGTGACTGCGAATTTTTCCTGACCCATGACCGCTGCGGTCATTCGATGGCAGTAGAGATCCTGCTTAAGGACATGATCCCGGAGACAATGCAAGCCTGATCGTAAAACTGAATAACAAATACAGCGCCCCTCGCACAGCGAGGGGCGTTCTAATTCCTGCGCTTATCCACTCATTCAGGCATTCTCTAATCTGATATTCAGTTTTCCGCTTGATCGGCTGTCGATGAGCAGTGGTTTTTTCGCGGAAGCTTCACCCTTTTCGAGTAGAATTATTGCATGCCTTCCCAATTCTCGCGGCGTGATTTTCTCAAACTCGGCGGCCTGAGCGCAGCCGGCCTGGCTTTTGCGCCGCTCACGCGCACCTTGCCTGACTTTGACGATAGCAATATCATTCGCGTCGCGACGACCTCGGTCAGTGTGTACAACCAGCCATCCGATAAGGCCTTGATCACAGGTACCTGGTATCGGGACGATCTCGTGCATGTGTATGAAGAGATTGTGTCCCAGGAACCGAAGTTCAATCCCGTTTGGTATCGCGTCTGGGGTGGTTATATGCACCGCGCCCGGTTACAGCGCGTCAAGTCCATTTTGAACCTCCCATTGGAGAACCTCCCGGAAGGCACGCGGCGCCTGGGCGATGTGACGATTCCATTTACAAATCCCTGGCGTCACACCAAAGCCTATGGGTGGGAGCAGCTCGGGTTTCGCCTGTATTACGAATCCGTGCATTGGATCGACGCTGTCGAAGAAGGTCCGTCCCCGGGCGCCTGGTATCGCATCTATGACGATCTGACCGGTTTCCCGTACCTGGTTCCTGCAACCCATATCCGTTTGATCCCTTCTGCAGACCTGCAGCCGATCAGTCCGGATGTGCCCGGGGAAAATAAGCGGGTCGAAGTCAATTTGACGACACAAACGCTCAGGGCGTATGAATACGACAAACTTGTATTTCAGACGAATATTTCCTCGGGGATCCCCTTTGGTGAAACGGATACCCCGCGCGGCAAATTCAGGATCGAACCCAGGACACCCAGCAAACACATGGGCAACGGCAATCTGTTCGCTGATGCAGACGATTACGAGTTGCCCGGCGTTCCCTGGACTTCCTTTTTTACCGCCGCAGGCCATGCTTTTCATGGCACCTACTGGCACGAAAATTTTGGTTCGCCCATGAGCCACGGCTGTATCAACATGCGTACGAACGAAGCAAGGTGGCTGTTCCGTTGGGCGAGTCCTTCATACCTGGTGGATAATCTGCTGGATGCCGGAAAACTTCGCGAAGTCCGCGGCCTGGGCACATCTGTCGAAATATATTACTAATGCCACTCCTGACCTGGCCCGGCAAACATCTCGCGCCGCCCGTTCCTGGTTCGCTGAATATCGATTCGGTCGTCTATCCACAGGGACGCGGCTATCCTGATATTCACCCGGAAAACCGCTTGATACTGGGGGACAATCTGGCTGTGATGACTGCCCTGTTGCCCGAATACGAAGGCCGGATCAATTTAATATACGCGGACCCGCCGTT
>CAYUUJ010000017.1:0-11827 GCA_964447845.1 uncultured Anaerolineaceae bacterium | reverse complement strand
GAAGCGTGCCGCGCTCGTAAATCGAACCAGGTCGTTCTCATCGCAAAGATAGATCACATCCAGGCTCAACGGCGGACGCGGCGGCAGTAGGTGGTGGATCACACCGTCCTGCTCGTAACCCACGGTCAACACCGACATCTCCACGGGGACGATGCGCCGCTCGCGGTTGTCTTTCATCACTTCCTCGGCCACGTTATCGGCGGTCACGAGCTGGCGCACCAGCCCGTCGTCGTCGATGTGGATGTCGTGGATCAGGCCATAGACCTGGTAGCCCGCGCCCATCGGTGCGCGCACCAACGCGCCGAAGGCCGGCGCCTCGAGCTGGTCCACGCGGCAGCCGGCGATAAAGCCGGTTGTGCCGGCGCGCAGGAGTCGTCCGATTTCAATTTGGGTCATGATGTCATCCTTTGTAGGGGCGAGGTCCTCTCGCCCCGGGCGGCAGGACGCCGCCCCTACATGCGTGTTCTTCCCTGCAAACTCTTCGCCGAGCCCTTGTTCGACATTTCGCCCACCTCTTCGTCGTTGCGGCGCAGTTCCTGTATCAGCATTTGTTCAATCTGGAATTTCTCGTCCTGCTTGACGACCGCGGTCTCATGGGCGCGATGCAGCAGATATGGATAGGGCTTGCTGCCCATCATGCGGCACTGGCTGACCAGCACGGCATGCAATAGATCCAGTTTCTCTTTATCATCCGCCACCCATTTGGGGATCTCGACCCGCACCGGCCAGGGGTGACCCTCGGTGCCTACATTTAGATAGAAGAAGTGCAGGGATAGAACGCCTGTATATTTCTTTTCAGAACCGGATTGCAGCCCGAATACCGCGGAGCGATGACCGGACGGCAGCAGCGGGTTTTCGCGTTCGTCGAACAGCCAGCGGTCGCTTACGCCGCGCAAGGGATGATGTTCGCGAATCTTTTGGACTTCGTCGGGGGTAGCGGAGGCGATCTCCAGCAAACGCATCACCAGGTCCGCGCCGGGCTTGTCGACGTAACCGGCCGTGATAACCCCGCGCGTCTGCAGGCGCGAAAGCACCGTTGTGTATTGTTGAACGGCCACCGCATAGGCTTCGGCGTCTTCCGTGCTCTTGGCGCCCCATAGCTCGATCGGCCCGTCCGTAAACGTGACCACGGGTCCGTTCATACCGGCCGAGAGCTCGTCCAGCTTGGCGCGTTCCTTCAAGTCACGGCGCAGGGCCACCATGCCCTCGGTGATCGGACCGGTGCGGGTCTCCAACTCGTCCCCGAATAAAAGCTCGGTGTTGGTCGAGATCCCGGGCGCTTGCCCTGAATTAAGTTTCAAGATGATCGCGCCGACGTTGATCAGACCGAACTGCACCGCCGCGTGGCGATCCGGGTTGATCTGGGACCCGTCCGCGGCGATGAGCGTGGCGCCCATAACGGGATTAGGCGCGGGGTGGTGTGAGTCGAGCGGCTCATTTAACGGCAGCGCGCAGCGCAGGTTGGGGTCGAACGTTTTGGCGGCGTCCACCCGGGCGCGCAGCGCGTCCAATTGACCCGCGTATCGAGTCAGCAGCGCGCGCGCTTTATCCCGCCGCTCTTCCAGCGTCTTTTGTCTTTCACGCGCGCCGGCGCCGATCTCTTTGATTCGGGTGTGGATCTGTTGATAATCGACTGGCATGGTTTATTGTCCGTCATTGCGAGCCTCGCCGCGCTGAGCCTGACGAAACGCAAGAGGCGTGGCAATCTCAAATTAGATGCAACCATGAGATTGCCACTCCTCGCAATGACATGGTGGGTTAGAACATTTGTATCAAGATTTTACCGACAAACTTGCTAAAACACAAGTACCGCAAATTGCGTTATAAATCATGGGTGGACGGGAACTTTTCTCGCAAAGCGACGTCTTATCCCCATGAATACTGCTGCACTAAACGCCTGAATAATCGTTTAAATCTTGGCGCAGTACTCTGACTATTATCAATCAAGGAGTTGAAGATGAAAACCAATTTTCTCATTGTGGCTGTGCTCGCGCTGTCGGTGCTCTTGAGCGCCTGCGGCGGACCCACCACGATCAACCAGGCGGCCCAGCCTACCGTACGCTCCGTCAGCGTGAGCGGCATGGGCGAGGCCAGCATCACCCCGGATATTGCCTTCATCTATTTAGGCGTACATACGGAAGATGCCAGCGCCTCGCAGGCCGTGGCTGCCAACAACGTGCAGACCCAGGAAGTGATCGAGGCCCTGCAGAATTTCGGCATTGATACGAAGGACATCCGTACCACCAACTTCAGCATCTGGCCCTCGCAGAATTACAGCCCCGAAGGCCTGCCCCTCGACACGCGCTACGTGGTGGATAACACCGTCTACGTGACCGTGCGCGACCTGGCCAAGCTGGGCGAACTGCTGGATGTCGTCATCAGTGCCGGCGTTAACACCGTCAACAGCATTCAGTTTGACGTTGCCGATAAGGATGAAGCCCTCAAGCAAGCCCGCGCCGACGCGGTCAAGAACGCTCAGGCGCAAGCCCAGGAATTGGCGGCTGCCGCGGGTGTGGAGCTCGGTGAGATCCAATTCATCAGCTATTACGACAGCGTGCCTTACCCGATGTTCGATGGCAAGGGCGGTGGCGGTGGGGCTGCAGAATCTGCAGTGCCGATCCAACCCGGTCAGTTGACCCTGTCCGTGACCGTCAGCATCACCTACGAGATCAAGTAAGAGCTTCACTCTCGACCCAAAACCCGTCTCCGTTATGGAGGCGGGTTTTTGTTTATAATTTGGTCTGAGTGGTCTAAGTACGGGCCCTTTAGACCGATCGACCAATTAGACTATTAGACTAGTCAGACCAATCAGACCAATACGACCATTCAGACTAAAACCGAAGGAGTCCTCATGCTCAAAGTCGGATACATCGGCCTGGGATTGATGGGCAAGTCGATCGCCCGTAACATTCTGAAGGCCGGCTTCCCGCTCGTCGTTCATAATCGCTCGCGCGGCGCGGTGGATGAACTGGTCGCTGAAGGCGCGACGGCTGCAAATTCTCCCGCGCAAGTAGCCTCTCAAGTAGATATTGTTTTCACGAATTTACCGGACACACCTGACGTTGAAAAAGTTGTGCTCGGCGAAAACGGGATCCTGGCCGGCGCGCGCCCAGGATTGATTTACGTGGACAATTCCACCATCAAACCCGCCGCAGCGCGGCAGATGGCGGCCGAGCTGGCGAAGAAAGGAGTCATGGCGCTCGACGCGCCCGTCTCCGGCGGGGACATCGGCGCGCGCAACGCTACACTGACCATCATGGTCGGCGGGGAAGCCTCGGCGTTGGACAAAGCCATGCCTGTTTTTCAAGCCATGGGCAAGACCGTCACACACGTCGGCGAAGCAGGCGCGGGGCAGGTAGCCAAGGCCGCCAACCAGATCATGGTCGCCGCGCAGATGGCGGCCATGGGCGAATTGCTGGTCTTCTCAAAGAAGGCGGGCGTGGACCCGCGTAAGGTGGTGGAGGCGATCAAAGGTGGCGCGGCGCAATGCTGGACGCTGGACGTCAAGCCGCCGCGCTTGTTTGAGGGAAATCGCAGTCCCGGTTTCAAAGCGCATATGCAATTAAAGGATCTTAAGATCGTACTGGATACGGCGCGCGAGTACGGGATCCCGGTCCCGTCCACGGAAGAGAACACAAAACTATTCCAGAAAATGATCGAGATGGGAATGGGCGAATTGGATAATTCGGCGGTGGTGGGGGTGATCGAGGAAATGGCGGGGGTGAAGATATTGGATTGATGTCGTAGGGGCGGGTCTCTGTAAAAGGGTGTTTAATCGTAGAGGCAGGTCCCTGACCCGCCCCTACAACCCGCCCGGGGCGGTGCCGTTTCGCCCCGGCAAGGAAATTTCGTACCGCGCGGCCCGGGGCGAGAGGACCTCGCCCCTATATGTTATTTATGAAAAAATACTGGCCCACCTTCCGTGATTACGGCTTGATCTTCCTCGGCGCGTTGCTGCAGGCTGTTTCCCTGCGCCTGTTCCTCGTGCCGGCGGACCTGGCCTCCGGCGGCGTCAGCGGCATCGCCCAGTTGATCAATCATTACACGGGCTGGCCGATCGGCTTGATGGTCTTCCTCGGCAACCTGCCGCTCTTTGCCCTCGGCTGGCGCTTCCTGGGCGGACGCCGGTTCGCGTTGCGCACATTACTGGCCGTCAGCACGTACGCTTTTTTCACGGATTTTCTGCCGCGCCTGTCCATCTTTCCAACCGTCGGCTTGACCGATGACATCCTGCTCAACGCACTGTACGGCGCGATCGTGAGCGGGTTTGGGTACGGACTCGTCTATCGGGCGCGCGGTACCAGCGGCGGCTCAGACGTGCTGGCCCGCATCCTGAACAACTGGCGCGCCATCCCGATGACGCAAAGTTATTTAATCGTGGATACGGCTGTCATTCTATCGGCTGGTTTTATCTTTGGCTGGAATAAAGCGTTGTATGCGATGATCACCCTGTATGTCAGCGGGTTGGTGGCAGAGTCCACGCTCGAGGGGCGCGGCACTGTGCGTACGGCCATGATCGTCACCGGCATGTCTGAACCCATCGCGGAACGCGTGCTGGAAGATATGCAGCGCGGGGTCACCGTGTTACAGGGCACCGGGGCTTACACTGGCGCGTCGAAACCCGTGCTTTATTGTGTGATCACGCGTGCAGAAGTGGCTACGTTGAAAGCCATTGTGCACGAGATCGATCCGGAGGCGTTCATGGTGATCGGTGTGGCGCACGAGGCGCTGGGGGAGGGGTTTCGGTCGTTGAAACAGTAGGGGCGGGTCTCAGACCCGCCCTTACGTTTATGGCATTGCTGCGACTGCCATGATCATCGCTTCTTTTTAGCGCTCTTGATCTTATACCCGAAGCGCTGCATGGCATTTTCGTCCTTGCGCCATTCTTTGAGCACCTTCACGCGCAATTCAAGAAAAACTTTTCGGCCGCCCATCGTTTCGATCTCCTGGCGCGCCTTGGTGCCGATCAGTTTCATCATCTTTCCGCCCTCGCCGATCACGATCCCTTTTTGCGACTCACGCTCCACGAACAAGGTGGCGGCGATATAGGCCATGCCGTTCTCGCGCTCGGTGAACTCGTCGATGCGCACCGCGATTCCATGCGGCACCTCGTCGCGCAATTTCAACAGCGCGGCTTCGCGGATCAGGTCCGCGGCAATGTCGCGTTCGTAGGAGTCGGTCACCTGGTCTTCGGGATATTCAGGCGGGCGCGCCGGGAGGGTCTGGGTCAGCACCCCGATCAACTCAGCCACCCCGGTCCCTCTCGCGGCGGACACGTTCCCCACCGGGACCTGGTCCAGCAAATTGGAATAGGTCTCAGCCCGGGCTTTTAACTCATCGGCCGTGATCAAGTCTATTTTGTTCAGGATCAGGAAGCGCGGAATGCGATGCGGAGTATGTTTGAGCAGTGAGGCGATCTTGCGGTCCTCATCGGTTGGTTCGACGGACGAGTCCACCAGGAACAGGATCGCGTCCACTTCCTTGAGGGCCTCCTGGGCTTCCTGATTCAGGTATTCGCCCAGCTTATGCCGCGCCTCATGGATGCCGGGCGTATCCACCAGCACGATCTGCGCTGACTCCGTGGTCAGGATCCCGAGCTGACGGCGGCGGGTGGTCTGCGGTTTATGTGAGACGGCCGCGATCTTCTGGCCCAATACGGCATTGACCAGTGTGGATTTTCCGACGTTCGGCCGGCCGATGATGGCGACGTAACCGGAGTGATAGTCTGTCATTCGATTCTTTCATAGATATAAATTTCAGGATTCACGAATGCGATCCTGATCTGCGGCAGGAAGCGCGGCGGGGCGTACTCGAAGGCGGCCAGCAGTCGATAATGATCGGATTCACCGGCGGCGAGCTGCGCGAAAAAATCACATTCCACCTGCATCGCACTACAGACGTACGGATCATTGAATTTATCCGCCGTGAAACTGTCGATCACCAGGTAATCCGTCAGGCGATCATTCAACCCGGCTTCGCCGGCGTTGAAATCAAATCTCTTACTGACCGGCAGCTGCTGGTCGGCGGATTTTCGAAAGAAGAGCGGATAATTATGCTCGCGTTCGAAATGCTCCGAGGGCAGGCTGGGAGGATATTCGGTATGTTCCAGCGAGGTCTCTGCGGGCAGAGTCTTCATGAAGGCGCTGGCCGGGATGCGGGCATCATTCGAGAAGAGCAATATCACGCTGATCACCCTTGCAAAGGAAAGCAGGAGCATCAATGCGACACCAGCCAGCACGAGCCTGGCATGCAGGGGTTTCCCGGTCTGTTTTGCCAGGGCGTACATATCCCCGATAAAGAATGAACTCAGGACGGCGAACAGAGGCATCAATGGCAGAAAGAAACGGATCGGATAATTGTAGGAGAGCATGATGGGTAGGTCGATGGCCAGGATCGAGAGCAGGATGACCGCTCTCAGGTCTTCGGTATTTTGCTTTGCTCGAAAGGCTTGTACGACCTTGTAACCGGACCAGACGGCCGATGCGATGAAAAGCAGGAACATGACGATACCCAGGCCATCCGCAAAGACGGCATATTGCCCGAGGACGCCGCGCAGGCTATCGGGTTGATACCCATAATTCCCGTTATAGATGAGGGCCGGGATGGCTCGCTTGAAATAATAGGCCATCCAGAGCAGTGCGCGCGGTGTGCCGGCCACATAACCAAGAATCGCAAGCGCTCCGCCCAGGAAAAGCGTTTCGAAATCCCGCAGCGGCGATTTGAGCAGCTCGCGTCTGTTGGAGTAGAGATAGACGATGACGGGCACGACGATCAGGCTGATGCCATTGTATTTGCTGGAAGCGGCCAGACCGATCGTGAAGAAGGCTGCATACAGCCAGCCCCGTCCGGCCCGGATCTTGTATTCAATGATCAGTAGCACAGCCAGCGTGGAGAAAAATGTGACGAATGTATCGTTGTGCGCGAAGCGCCCGTTGTGGGACATCTCGCTAGCCGCAACCAGCAGCGCTCCGCTCAGCGTGGCGAGATAGAGATTGCCTCCCATGCGGCGTGTGATCCGATAAGCCATCACGATCACCAGGCCGGTGAGCACCGCGGAGAGAACGCGCGCCGCGATCAAAACATCCCCCTCAGTCTGACCGAAAGCCAGCACAACCCGACCCAGCCAGTACATCATATAAGGCGGCAGGGCGGGATGGTTATAGTTGGTTTCGTCGAATGCCTGCCAATCGCCCTTCAACGCTTCCATCGAGCGAAGCACCACCTCGTCCGGATGCCAGATATCCGGCGCGCCCCAGGCAATGCCCGGCAGAGTCACCGCCAGGAATAAAACGAATAAGGCCAGCGGAATCAAAAACTCGTTTTTCGAAAGGAACGAATACATGGGGCCAGGCGCTGTGGCCTGGTTTGATTTACGCCTGCTTGCCATGGATGCGGTTGCTCTTTTTGTTCTCTATTTCGAGGCGGGATTTTTGGATGGTTTCCAGTTCACAACCACCAGGCTGGCTAAGATCAACAGAGTCCCCAAGCCAAGCTGCCATGAGAGTTCCTCGCCCAGGAAGATCACACCCAGGATCACGCCTCCGGGCGGAAAAATGTAAGTCACCATGGTGGCGCGTGTGGGACCGATCTCGTGGATCAAATAGAATATGAGGACGAACGCCAGTCCCGAGCCCAGGACGCCCAGCCACAACAAGGCGATCCAGGTGAGCGGCAGGGCAGGCACTTGAACTGGACTTTCCACCAGCAATGCCGCGATCCACATCACAAGCGTGGCGCTGACGAGCGGCGCAGCCCCGCGCACCAGCCCGTGCGCGTTGACGGTGGCCTTGCGCACGTAGACCGCGCTGATCGCGTATGACAGGGAGGCCACGATGACGGCCAACTGCCCGAGCACAGAGTTATGCGCTTGCGCGCTCAGATCCTTGCTCATCAATACGACCACGCCTGCGAATCCGATCAACAAGCCGGTCAGTCTTTGTGGATTAAGCCGGTCATCGCGCAGGAATACGGTGGCGATGATGATCGTAAAGAGCGGCACGGTGGCGTTCAGGATCGAGGCGACGGCCGAGTCGATGGATTGCTCGCCCCAGGTGATCAGGAAAAATGGGATCGCCACGTTCAAAATGCCGACGATGAGCAGCGGCACCCACTCGGCCCGGGTGCGCGGCCAGGCCACGCGCATCACGATCATCACCAGTGCGCAGAATATAAGTCCGAAGATCACGCGGTAAGCTACCAGCGTGATCGGACCGATCTCCTGTAATGCGATCTTGATCCACAGGAAGGACGCGCTCCAGACGATACCGAGGATAATGAAGATCAACCAGTGTTTCGGTTTCAAGTAGGATTTCCTTTTTGTAGTAATTAATGAGCGGAAAGTGTATCATGTTCGTTAATCGCCGCGTAGGGGCGGGTCTCAGACCCGCCCCTACGCGATGACCGCACCTTCCATTTTTAAAAGCCATTCCTTGGTCGGCAATCCGTCCCCGCCGCCATAGCCGTGCAATTTCCCGTCCATGCCGATCACGCGGTGACATGGAATGACCAGCGGCATGGGATTGGTGGCATTGACGCGTCCCACCGCGCGCGCCGCGCGCGGTCGCTTCATTTGCATGGCAATGTCGTGATATGTGCGCGTCTCGCCGCAGGGAATGGCGAAGACAAGTTTGAGCACCTCGCGCTGGAAGGGTCGCAGCATTGACCAGTCGATCGGGATGCCGAATGTACGGCGTTTCCCTTTCAGGTATTCGCCCAGCTCTTTTGCGAACGGCGCGAGCACCCCGGCATTGATCTGCAATGGACGCGCCAGGCGGGTTAGATAGCGGTCCAGCTCGGGTTGAGAATCGGACCATTCAACGGCAACCAGGCCCAGGTCCGAGGCGGCCAGGCGCAAGTCTCCCAATGGAGTATGATTGAGTTCCCCAAGGTATATTGGGGCTTCAGAAAGGGGCATTTTCATCTGTCTAAGCATGAAACCGCTTACATCCTTGTTAACTGTCGTACAAACGTAGGGCAAGCGTAGGTTTTGCGTCAAGCAGTATTGCGGGCAACATGATAAATTTGTCTCGTAAGGTGATTTCTCTTCTCCTCCTTTCAAAGAGAGCCGCGGTCGGCGTCCGCGGTTCTCGTATTTAAAGGCAACGTCCGCAGTATAATCCCGCTAACTCCTCCTGTGAGGGCAACATGGCGCAAATAACGATTATCGGCTTGGGACAGATCGGCGCTTCGATCGGGCTGGCGCTGGGCGGTCAGAAATCTGCCCTGAAGCGTGTAGGCAACGATAAAAGCATCGAGATCGAACGCGCGGCGCACAACAAAGGTGCGGTGGACGAGGTGTCGCATAACCTGCCGACGGCGGTGCGCGAGGCCGATCTGGTCCTGTTGTGTCTGCCTCTGACCCAGGTGCGGGAGACGCTCGAACTTATTAAGCAAGATCTGAAGGAAAATGCGGTGGTGATGGATACGGCCCCCGTAAAAAGCGCGGTGATGGATTGGGCGCAGGAATTGATCCCGCACGGACGTCATTATGTGGGCCTCGTACCGGCCTTGAATCCCGAAGTCTTGCACGAGCCCGCTTTTGGTTTGGATGCCGCGCGTGCGGACCTGTTCCAAAAAGGATTGATGGTCATCGACGCGCCGCCCGGAACGCCGGATGAGGTGGTCCAGCTTGCTTCCGATCTGACGCGCTTGCTGGGCGCCGTACCCCTGTTGGCGGACCAGGCTGAATCGGACGGCTTGATGGCCAGCATGCATCTGCTGCCACAACTGGTCGCCGCCGCGCTGGTGAACGCCACGGTGGATCAGCCGGGTTGGCAGGACTCGCGTAAAGTGGGCGGACGTGCGTTCGCGGTGGTGACCGCCGGACTGGCGTATCAGGATGATATCGATGCGCTGCAGATGGCCGCGCTGCAGGGACGCGATAACACTGTGCGTGTGCTGGATACGTTGATCGCCGCGCTGCGCGGACTGCGGGACGATATTTCCAATGCCGATGAAGAAGGCATCGCGGCCCGCCTCGAGCAGGCGCTGGAAGGACGCAACCGCTGGCTGCGCGAACGGCTGGCTGCCGATTGGCAGGAGGGTTCAAAGAAACCGTTGGACGTCCCGAGCTTTGCAGAACGGTTCTTCGGCACTGCGTTCGTCAAGAAAACCCCCTCATGAGTTGTTATTGTTATATCGTCGAATGCGCGGACGGGACGTATTACACAGGCTGGACGATCGATCCCGAACGGCGCCTGAAAACGCATAACGCCGGGCGCGGCGCGCGCTATACGCGCACACGTTTGCCTGTGAAATTGGTTTATCTCGAGTCCCAGCCCGATCAGTCTGCGGCAATGAAAAGAGAGAAGGCCATCAAGGCCTTCCCGCGTGAGAAGAAACAGAAATTAATTTCGTAATCGTAGGGACGGGGTAACCCCGCCCCTACGACCCGCCCCTACAAAATTAATCCGTAAACAACGGCAAATGTCCCAATGCAATAATATGCGCCCATTGGGCGCGCTCGCCCTCGGTCAGGATGGCGGCTTCGCCGGCGCTGGTGGCGCCGGCTTTATTGAGGATCATCTGCATCCCTTGCAAGGTGGAACCGGTGCTGATCACGTCGTCCAGGATCAAAACTTTCCTCCCTTTGAGCGCGACGCGGTCTTTTTCATCCAGGATCAAAACTTGTGGCTGGCCGGTCGTGATCGAAAGTGTTTCGGCCCTGATCGCATCCCCCATGTAGGGTTTATAACTCTTGCGTAAAACAACGTAGGGTTTTTTGGTCTCGACCGAGAGCGCGTGCGCCAGAGGGATGGATTTCGCCTCGGCGGTGATGATCAGATCGTAGGCCAGGGACTTGAGGCGTTTGGCCAGTTCCTTGGCGCAAGCCTGGACCAGCTCTGTGTCCCCCAGGATGTTCAGGATCGCGATGCGCAGACCGGGTTTGATCTCGAACAAGGGCAGTTCGCGTTTTATCCCGGCGACCTGGATCGAGTAGGTTTCTCTTTTTGCCATGACTTGCCTCCAGAAATACTTGCAGATAACAATTCAAGTTTATCATAATAGGTTTTATTCGTAAAAATCCGCAGATTACGCAGATTTTGCCGATTTTTTCCTTCAAATCTGCGTAATCTGCGGACCCCTTTTTCCTGTTTCACTCTCACTGTTAATACCTGAAGCCACCGTTGGCATATACAAATAACCGGCGCGGTATAATTTTTGTGTGCTCCCGGATCTGCGCCTGAATGATGTGCTGCGATTGCGCAAACCGCATCCGTGCGGCTCGTATGAATGGACGGTGGTGCGCCTGGGCGCGGATATCGGCCTGGAATGCAAAAGCTGCGGACGGCGGGTGATGCTCACCCGCCGCGAGCTGGCGCGGCGCATGAAAGCCAACCTGACAAAACATGAGGATGAACAACCTGAACCGTAAACCGCACATCCTGTTCCTGTTTTCCGATACCGGGGGAGGCCACCGCTCGGCCACCGAAGCCGTGATCGAGGCTTTGAACCTGGAATTTCCCGGGTCCCTTACGACCGAGATGGTGGACTTCTTCAAGAGTTACGCGCCGCTTCCTTTTAATAAGATGCCGGATTGGTACCCTGAGATGGTCAAAGCGCCGCGCCTGTGGAGCGCCAGCTTTCACGCCACGGATGGCCGTGCCCGGGCGCGCGTCATCACCAGCACCATGTGGCCGGTAGCCCGTCAGGCGACAAGACATATGATGAAGAGCCATCCCGCGGACTTGATCGTCACCACCCATCCGTTCGCGAACAGTTTCGCGCTCAGGGCCCTCGGCAAAAACCGCCCGCCCTTTATCACGGTCGTGACCGATCTGGTCACCACGCATGCATTATGGTTCGACAAGCGCGCCGATATGATCCT
>CAYUUJ010000016.1:0-12413 GCA_964447845.1 uncultured Anaerolineaceae bacterium | reverse complement strand
CGCGCTGGTGGCGGATCAGCATACGATCGCGGAGGGCGTCAACGCGCCCACGTTGCTGACGCTGCATGCAGCCAAAGGCCTGGAGTTCGGCGCGGTCTTCCTGGTGGGCCTGGACGATGGCATCCTGCCGCACAGCCGTTCGTTCGACGAGCCCGAAGCGATGGAGGAAGAGCGCCGTCTGCTGTACGTGGGTGTGACGCGCGCCAAGGATCGCTTGTATCTCTTGCGGTCGATTCAACGCGGCGGGCGCGGCATGGCGGAAGAGACATATCCTTCGCGCTTTCTGGACGACATCCCGACCGAACTGCTTTCGGGCCAAACGCGCACCGGACGCACATTGCGCGGCGCGCCCGCGGAGACGAAGTGGGCGCAGCAGGCGCGCCCCCGGTCTGCTTCCGTTATGGAGGCCAAATTCCGCGCCGGGACGCGCGTGCGGCATTCAATGTGGGGTGAGGGCATTATCCTGGACAGCAAGATCCAGGATGAGGATGAGATCGTGGACGTGGTTTTCGAGGCTGTGGGCATCAAGCGGTTGGCTGCTTCGCTCGCCAACCTGACAATTTTAAAATGAAAGAAACTGCCATCCGATTGCGCGCAGTTCGTTCTGCACCGAGATTCTTAACGCTAAGCCGCGAAGGCGCAAAGATATTAAACACCTTGGCGACTTTGCGCCTTTGCGTTAAGCGTTTGGCTAATTAGATGCTGCTACGCCTCCTTTATCTAGGCTATCGCATTTACTTGTTCTTCGTGCGTCCCATCCAAACGGGTGTGCGCGTGATGATGATCAAGGATGGTCAGGTCCTGCTGGTGCGCCAGACCTATTTACCGGGCTGGTTCATGCCCGGAGGCCGCCTCAAGCGCGGTGAGACCCTCGAAACGGCAGCCCGCCGCGAGGTCCGCGAAGAGACCGGCGCGCAGTTGGGCAAAGTCAGCCTGTTGGGCGTCTACACCAACACCAAGGAATGGAAGACCGATCACAACATCGTCTTCCTCTCACGCGACTTTACCGTCAGCGACGTCCATGACGACGAGATCGCCGAGGTCCGCTTTTTTCCCCTGGATGCCCTGCCGGAGGAACTGTGGCCGGGCCATCGCCAGCGGCTGGATGAAGTTCAAGCGGGTGTTGAACTGCCGCAGTTTGGAGAATGGTAGCTTATGGACATGCATCTAATCTGGCAGATATTCATCCTTTTTTCGCGCGTGGCTTTATTCTCGTGGGGCGGCGGCCCGGCCTCGATGGGATTGATGCAGCGTGAGACCGTGGCCGCAGGCTGGGTGACGCCGCAGGAATTTGCGGACGCGCTGGCTCTTGGCAATGCCCTGCCCGGCCCGATCTCACCTCAGGTTTCGGCCTACATCGGATACAAGCTGGCGGGCCTGCCGGGCGCCATCGCCGGCGTGACAGGCACCGTCCTGCCCGCCACGATCCTGATGCTGATCATGGTGGTCTACTTCTTTAGCATCAAGGACAGCCCGACAGTCGCCGCGATGCTCAAAGCGGTGCGGCCCATCGTCGTCGGCCTGCTGTTGTGGACGGCGTTTATCACCGCCCATTCTGTCTTCAACGTCAGCACTTCGGGTTGGGGTGCCGGCCTGCTGCAGAACGCGGACAAAGTGTTGATCATGCTGGCGGCTTTTTTGTTGTTGACCCTGACCGAGGTCAACCCCGTGTTCCTGATCATCGCAGGGGCGTTGTTGGGATTTTTGATTTATAGGTAATTAATATGTGTCATTCTGAGTGAGCCCTACTGGGCGACCGAAGGATCTCTCTTTGCCAAGAGGAGATTCTTCGCTCGCCCAGTAGGGCTCACTCAGAATGACACAGTTCGAGGTAGAAAATATTCGGAGGAATAAATGCAATATATAAATTTAGGTAATACCGGATTAAAAGTCTCCCGCCTGTGTCTCGGCATGATGAGCTACGGCGATAAGAAATGGCGTGAGTGGGTGCTGGACGAAAAAGACGCCCTGCCCTTCGTCAAGCGCGCCTGGGAGGCCGGCATCAACTTCTTCGATACCGCCGACGTGTATTCCGTGGGCGAAAGCGAAAAGATCACGGGCAGCCTGCTCAAGAAACTGAACGTCCGGCGCGAAGACGTGATCGTGGCCACGAAAGTCTTCAACCCGATGGGCGACGGCCCCAACGAGACCGGCCTCTCGCGCAAGCACATCATGGACTCGATCGACGCCTCGCTGCGCAGACTGCAACTTGATCATGTGGATCTGTACCAAACCCATCGCTGGGACCCTGAGACGCCCATCGAGGAGACCATGGATGCACTGAACGATGTAGTGCGTGCGGGCAAGGCGCGCTATATCGGCGCCTCATCCATGTACGCATGGCAGTTCGCCAAGGCGCTGCACACGTCTGAACTGCGCGGCTACGCGCGCTTCGTGTCCATGCAGAATCACTACAACCTGGTCTATCGCGAGGAAGAGCGCGAGATGATCCCCTTATGCCTGGACCAGGGCATCGGCCTGCTGCCGTGGAGCCCGATGGCGCGCGGTTTCTTCGCAGCCAACCGCAAGCGCGGCGGAGGCGGCGATACGACGCGCGCCAATAATGACCCCTTCGCGAACGGGCTGTACTTCCGCGAGGAAGATTTCGTAGTCGCGGACCGGGCCTGGGAGATCGCAAAGCCGCGCGGCGTGACGGCCTCGCAGATCGCGCTGGCCTGGCTGCTGAACAAGCCGCATGTCACGGCGCCCATTATCGGCGCCACGAAGATGGACCATCTGGAACAGGCGATCGCGGCCCTGGACATTAAGTTGACGGACGACGAAGTGAAACGGTTGGAAGAGCCTTATCTGCCTCATCCGATCCTGGGGCATTCATAATTTCGGTTGGTAGTTGACGGTTGGTGGTTGACGATGGACGATATAGCACGGTCCATCGTCCATCGTCCATCTTCCAATGATTGGTACAATAGCACTCCTCATGAAAATCGGAGTTCTCATTGACCATTAGCCTCAAAGTCTTCATCCCTACGGCCGGATGGGGGACGCGCATGCGTCCGCACACCTGGAGCAAACCCAAGCCGCTGGTCAGCGTGGCAGGCAAGGCCTCGCTCGAGCATTTGCTTGACATGTTCAAAAGTTTGCCCGACCCCGCACACACCGAGTATGTCTTTATCCTCGGGTCCTATCTGGGCGAGACGCAGATCCCGCCCTTTATCGAAAGCCATTATCCGGATCTGAAGGCACATTACGTGGTGCAAGCCGAGATGAAGGGCCAATCGCATGCGCTGTGGCTGGCGCGCGAGCATATGCAAGGACCGATGGTCATATGCTTCTCCGACACGTTGATGGAGACCGATTTCTCGTTCCTGGCCGGGGAAAAAGCCGACGGCGTTGCCTGGGTCATGCCGGTCCCCGATCCGCGGCGCTTCGGCGTGGTGGAACCGGACAAAGACGGCTGGGTGAAGCGTTTGATAGAGAAGCCGCAAAGCATGGAAAACAATCTGGCAGTCGTGGGCTGCTACTATATAAAGAGCGCCGAGGCGCTGCTGGCTGCCATCGAGACGCAGATGCAGCGCGGCGTAGCCATAAAGAACGAATATTTCCTGACGGACGCCATCACGATCATGATCGAGAGCGGAGCGAAGGTGCGCACCCAACAGGTGAGCTCCTGGCTGGATACGGGTACGATCGAAGCCACGCTGGATACGAATAAGATCATGTTGCAGCGCGGCGAGGCCAACGAGACAAAAAACGTAAAGCGTAAAAACGTAAACGTCATCGCTCCATCCTTCGTTCACGCGACGGCCGAAATTTCGGACTCGACCATCGGGCCATTTGCGTCGATCGGCCCGGATTGCAAGATCCACAACAGCCGCATCGAAGACAGCATCCTGGAGGCGGGTAGCGAGATCAAGGACGCGGCGCTGAGTCACTCATTGATCGGCCGGCAGGTCAAAGTCCAGGGACGCGGCGATGGGCAGGTCCTGAAGCTGAACCTGGGTGATAATAGTTCGGTGCTCTCAGTGTAGAATATGGATACCGTCGAGTGCCGTTCCGATACCGAGTATGCCGAACGACCCCTGGCCCTCACCTGGCAGGGTCAGCGTTTGGAGATCGCAGAGATCCTGGCGAGATGGCGCGGGCCCGGCGAGAAGGGCTTCCGCGTCAAGACTGTGGACGGACAGGCTTTTGAACTGACCCATCGGGAGATCACCGATGAGTGGAATATACAGCCTATATAATGTCATTGCGAGCCTTCGGGAACCAATCTCAGGGCTTATGCATACTTGAGATCGCCCGCCGCTAAGCAGCACCTACGGCGCTCCCCCTGCTGAGCGTAAGCTCAGCATCAGGTCGCTCGCAATGACAACTAAGACCGGAGGTTCCATGCAGGAAGTGAGCGACGTGAAACGACTCTCGAAACGAGTGGGCGGGCTGAAGCCTTCGGGCATTCGCAAGTTCTTCGATATCGCCGCGACCATGAAGGACGTGATCTCGCTCGGCATCGGTGAACCCGATTTCACCACGCCCAAGACGATCCTGCAGGCCGGCATCCGCTCCTTGAAAAACGGCGAGACACATTACACGTCGAACCACGGAAAGCTGGAGCTGCGCCAGGGGGTCGTCGATAATATCAAGAAGTTGTACGGCGTGAGCTACGACCCCGTGGAGGAGATCGTGATCACGGTGGGCGTCTCCGAAGCCTTATATCTGACGATGACCGCCATCCTCGACCCGGGTGACGAGGTCATTATCCCCACGCCCTGCTTCGTGGCCTATCAACCCGAGGTCATCATGGCCGGCGGTGTGCCGGTGGAGATCCCCAGCCGCCTGGCGAACGATTTCATGGTGGACCCGGACGATATCCGCAAGGCCATCACCCCGCGCACAAAAGTCATTTTCATCGGGTATCCATCCAATCCCACCGGCGCGGTAGCCACGCGCGAGGTGATGCTCGAGATCGCCAAGATCGCCGAGGAACACGATCTGCTGGTCGTCTCCGATGAGATCTACGACCGGCTGGTCTATGATTTCGAACACGTCTGTTTCCCCGCCCTGGGAGAGAGCTTGAAAAAGCGCACCATCCTGCTGGGCGGTTTTTCAAAAGGCTATGCAATGACCGGCTGGCGCATCGGCTACGCGGTGGGCCCGGCGGACATCATCCAGGGCATGGTGCGCATCCATCAATACAGCATCATGTCCGCGCCCACCACCGCGCAGGACGCGGCCATCGAGGCGCTGTCGACCGGCGAGAAATACGTGAAGGAAATGGTGACCGAGTACGATCGCCGCCGACGCCTGATCGTGGACGGATTCAACCGCCTCGGCCTGCGGACCTTTGAGCCGCGCGGCGCGTTCTACGCGTTCCCCAACATCCAGGCATCCGGCATGGACGACGAGACATTCTCCGAGAAATTGCTGCGCGAAGAGAAAGTGGCGGTCGTGCCGGGTAACGCCTTCGGCCCGGGAGGCGATGGTTTCGTGCGCGCCTGCTATGCCACCAATTATGAAAAGATCGAGGAGGCCCTGCACCGCATGGAAAAGTTCATGAAACGGTATGGGTGAATCGGTTGATGGTTGACGGTAGGCAGGATTCAATAGTCCATCTTCTGCATTCATCATTTTGAAATCTGCATTGGTACCATGAGTTTCCGCGTGGGAATTGAGAACAACAACGAAGGCATTCGTTCCATGGCGTGGGCACTGGAATATCCCGGTTGCTATGCCTATGGCAGGGATGAGCAGGAGGCGCGGTCGAATCTTCCGGCGGCCATGCGCGCCTACTCAGACTGGCTCGCGGCGCACAAGGCTTCTTGGGTGGACACGAAAGAGATCTAGCTCAAGGTTGAGGATATTTGGACAGCCTACTGCGTTAATGATTCCTTCGAACGCCTGGAAAACGGCGACCCTCAAGTTGATAATGAGATCAACGCCTGGTTCCAGCATGACTGGCAGCCTTTAACCGCACCGGAGATCGAACGCGGGCTCCAATTGCTGAGCTGGACGCGCGCGGACCTGCTCGCAACGCTTCAGCCACTGACCGATCAGCAATGGGCTTACAAAGCTGAAGGCGAACGCCGGGACATCGCAGGCATCGTCAAGCACGTAGCCGATGCGGACCGCTGGTATGTGGACCGGCTGGGGCTGGCCTATCCGCGCAAGGACCATCCAGCCGAGCTGATGCCCAGGCTGGAGAAAAGCCGTGCGTTGATGATCGAAACGCTGCCGACACTCGAGGGCGCGCATAAAGTAGTGGGCATAGACGGGGAGTTCTGGAGCCCGCGCAAGATGCTGCGCCGTTCCGTCTGGCACGAGCGCGATCACACCGAGCACATCCGGAAGTTGCTTTAGTTAATTCCGTCATTGCGAGCCTGCTGAAAGCAATCTCAATCAAACGTGGAGATTGCTTCGTCAGGTTTCGATGGCCTTCGGCCTTCTCAACCCTCCTCGCAATGACATCGTTACTCGCGTCATTCGCCATGTTCGCGCAAATCGCGTTAATGTTCTTCTCTTTCGAAACTTAAATCAAAAATCCCCAGGATCGCTCCCGGGGATTTTTTGTCAGAGTAGCGGTCAGCTAGCTGATGACAACGACGTTGCTGGCCTGGGGACCCTTGGGGCCTTGTTCCACAGAGAACTCGACCTTCTGGCCTTCTTCCAGGTTGCGGTAGCCGTCACCCTGCAGAGCAGAGTAGTGGACGAAGACATCCGCGCCGCCTTCGCGAGCGAGAAAGCCGTAGCCCTTGCTGCCGTTGAACCACTTGACCGTGCCTTGAATTCGTTCCGACATTTTGTTTGCCTCCTTATGGCAAATAGAGAAGTGTGGAGGGTACTCATTTGTTGCGTCGGAACGGCCTTGCGGCAAAAAAACAAAACGGCTCACTGGGGGTTAACCATGAGCCGACATCGTTTTCCTTCCAAAGCGAACTTCTTGGTATCCTTCGGGGCTTAAGATAACATGAGCACCGCGAAATGTCAATGATAATTGAGGCGTTAAACCTGGCCTGCAGGAGCAGTGAAACTAACAGGTGAATCGGGTAGAGTTTGCGAGCCTGTATAGACCATCTTCCACACGCGACAAAAAAAGAGCCCTCCGAATTTCGGAGGGCTCCTGGATTACGCTAACTCGAGCGCAAACTTGTGTTTCCCGATGCGGTAATTGCCGTTGTGGGTCATGACTTTCTCAACCAACTGTTCCGGCACGTCCACCAAGGTGTAATTATCTTCGATGCGGATCTTGCCGATCGTCGAGCCGGGAATGTCGGCCTGGTAGGCGATGGTGCCGACCACGTCGTTCGGACGGACGCCGTGCAGTTTCCCTTTGCCCATCTTCAAGCGGATCATGCCAGCCTCATGCGAGCGCTTGCCTGAGCTATCCCGCTTCGGGCCGCCTGCGCCGCGGCGCGTGCCGCGCGAGAAATCGCGCTCAGCGCTGCGCGGGTGCGTTTCTTTAATTTCCGCCACGTCCGCCACCGGGCGTTGTTTCTCGCCGGCGCGCGCCAGTTTCAGGGCTGCGGCAGCGACTTCCAGCACATCGTGACCTTCGGACACCAACTGCGCCACCATCTCGCGCTCGCGTTGGTAGCGACCACGGCCAAGCCAGATCTTCATCTGCTCCACCACCTGCATCTCACGGCGGGCTTGAATATCTAGCGCGGTGGGTAACACGCCGCGTGTCAACGGTTGCTTCGTGAAGGCTTCGATCTCGCGCAGGCGGCGCTTCTCGCGCGGCGCGAACAGCGAAATGGCGATGCCGGTCTTGCCGGCGCGGCCGGTGCGTCCGATGCGGTGCACATAGACTTCGGCATCGTCGGGCAGGTGATAGTTGAAGACATGAGAGATGTCGTCGATATCCAGGCCGCGCGCCGCCACGTCGGTGGCGACCAATACTTTGATCTGGTTGCTCCGGAAGCGGCCCAGGATGCGCTCGCGCGCGTTCTGTTCCAGGTCACCGTTGAGGGCTTCGGCGGGAAAACCGCGTTGACTTAACTCGGTGGCCAGACGACCGGTATCGGCGCGCGTGCGGACGAAGATCAACGCGCTGGTGGGGTTCTCGACCTCGAACAGGTTGGTCAGCGCGGACAGTTTGTCCGATTCGTTGACCAGGTAATAGCGTTGTTCGGTGCTCGAAAGGGTGACCGTGTTGCGTTTAACGGAAACAGCTTGCGGGTCGCGCATGAAGCGGTCCGCCAGTTTGCGGATGCGCACCGGCAGAGTCGCAGAAAAGAGCGCGGTCTGACGTTCGGGCGAGGTGGCGCTCAGAATGGCTTCGACGTCTTCAATGAAACCCATGTTGAGCATCTCGTCCGCTTCGTCCAGGACGACGGTTTTGATCTCGCTTAAGTCGAGCACCTTGCGCTCGAGCAGGTCGAGCAGGCGGCCGGGCGTGCCGACCACCACGTCGATGCCGCGTCGCAGCTGGTTGATCTGCGGACCGTACGGCTGACCGCCATAGACGGGCAGTACGTGGATCTTCAATCCGCGGCCATAGGCGATCAGGGCTTCCGCCACTTGCAGGGCCAGCTCGCGGGTAGGCGCCAGGATCAGCGCCTGTGGCTTGCGATTCGGAGTGTAATTATGGAGGATGGGGAGAGCGAAGGCGGCGGTCTTGCCGGTGCCGGTCTGCGCCTGGCCGATCACATCCGCGCCCGTCAGCATCAGTGGGATGATGGCGGCCTGGATGGGGGTCGGCTCGACGTAGCCGAGCGCCGTTACCGTCTGCACCAGTTCGGGGCGCAGGTTTAAAGAAGTGAATTCGGTTGTCATCAGAGTTCCTTTTTTGGTCGACTGGTCTGATAGTCGTCGGTCTTATATTCGCTGAAAGGCGACCCGACGAGAGACTATTGGACCAGCGACCACAAGACTAATTGAACTGTTCTGATGACTCCGCTTACCTTCTTGCCAACCCAGACCCGTCTTTTCAGACCAGGCCCGCCCAACAAAAAAGCCCGACAGCTTGCATCGGGCTATCATTCGGAGCGATCAAAACAATTTCCCAAAGCGTTCATGGCGTATTCGACGCCACGGCCACAGTATAACACAGATTCCCAAGACCAAAACATGCCTGGGTTATGCTCCGATCCGTGTACATCCACGTTCATCTGTGGTTAAATCCTCCCGTGAGCTCCACCCAATACAGCCAAACCGCCCGCACCCATCTCGGATTCATCGCCGCGCTGCGCGGATTTGCCGCCCTGTATGTGTTCCTGTTCCACCTGGTGTATTATCCCTTCCTTCCGCTCCCGGTATGGACCGGCAACTTTATCCGCGCCGGCGGCACAGGCGTGACGTTGTTCTTCATCATCAGCGCCTTCACCCTGTCCCTCAGCATGCGCGGCCAGGCGGAAAAGCCGGGTTCGACGCTTCGCTTTTACATCAGGCGTTTCTTCCGCATCGCGCCCTTGTTTTACAGCTGGCTGGTTGCCACCTGGGTGATCGGCATGCTGCAGGCGGATTGGACCTATTCATGGAAAGACGTGCTGTTGAACCTCACCTTCGGGTTCAACTTCGTGCCCGGCAAAGACGATGGCATTGTGTGGATCAGCTGGACGCTCGGAGTGGAGATGGCTTTTTATGTGCTCTTTCCACTCATCCATCGAGTTTTCAATACCCTGCAAAAAGCGATCGGGTTCTTCGTGCTGACTGTGTTGATGGATTGGAGCTTCAAATATCTCACCTCTTCCATGCTTCATATCGGCGGCGACTTTTACGTCCACAGCCTTTTCCATTATCTGCCCGTCTTTGCACTGGGGATCGTCTCATTCTTTATCTACGAAAAATATATCGAGGGCAGGGACCTGCCGCGCGCCTGGGGCTATGGACTGATGGCAGCTTCGGTCATCGCTTATCTCACCTGGTCCAGCCAGATCTATCTGCCTTTGCTGAACGAGACGGCCCGGGAGGAACTGCGCATCGCTCTGAAGGTGGCGCACATTCATTATTATGGCAACGTCTGGCAGGGTCTCGCCTACAGCGCGCTCCTGTTGGGGTTGGCCATCGCACCGGTGAAATTCCTGGTCAACCGCGTAACGGAATTCTTTGGCGAGATCAGTTACTCGTTGTACCTGAACCACCCCCGCGTGATCCTGGCTTTCGCGCCGGTGTATCAGGCCTTTTATGTCCAGCCCTGGCCGGCGACGCTGCAATTCGGTTTGAGCTTGATCGTGGCGTTGATCTCTGTGACAATAGTCTCTTATCTCACTTATCGTTTCATTGAAGCGCCGGGTATTCGACTGGGGCAGAGGCTGGCTTCCGGATTTAGGTCAAAGGTCTAAGGTCTACCGTCAATGGTCTAAGGTCTAAGGTCAAACGTCTGAACGGCGAAGGTTTAAATATTTAAAGACGGCGTTTTATTCGCCAGTCCTTCCGTGTACATCCGTGTCCATCTGTGGTTAAATCATCTTCGCAATGGACGCCAAGACCCTGCAAGTGCTCGAATACCGCAAGATCCTCGAGCGGTTGGCCGCCTTCGGCGATTTCTCCGCGTCAAAGGAATTGGCGCGCCAGCTCGAACCGAGCGACTCCTACGACCTGGCTCTCGCCTGGCAGACCGAGACCAGTGAAGCGCGCAAACTGCTCTCGGTCCAGGATATCGGCATCGGCGGCGCGCACGATATCCGGCCCGCCGCGGACCTGGCCATGCGCGGCGGTGTGCTCGACCCCGAACAACTGCTGGATATCAAGTCCACGCTGATCTCGGCGCGTGACCTGAAGAAATCGCTCGGGAAGAAGACCGACGAATACCCGCGTCTCGCCGCGCTGGCCGCAGGCTTGCCCGAGTTCTTCGGCCTGGTGGACGCCATCACGCGCACCATCTCCGAGCGCGGCGACATCCTCGATTCGGCTTCTCCCAAACTGGCCTCGCTGCGCTCACAGATCCGCGTGGCGCACGACCGCCTGATGACCAAACTTCAAAAATACATCACCGACAGCCGGACCGCCGACATGCTGCAGGAAGCCATCATCACCCAACGCGACGGCCGCTACGTCATCCCGCTGCGCGCCGAGTTCAAAGGCCGCATCAAGGCAGTGGTGCATGACCAATCCTCCTCGGGCGCGACGTTGTTCGTCGAACCCCTGCCGATCGTGGAGGCCAACAACGAGCTGCGCGAAAAACAATTGGCGGAGCGTGACGAGGAAAGGCGCATCCTGACGGAACTCTCGGGACAGGTCGGTGAGCACCGCGATGAATTAACGTATGGCGTGGAAAATCTGGCCGCGCTGGATCTGGCCTTTGCGAAGGCGAAATATGCAGGGGAGCTGAATGCGAGTGAGCCGCTCCTTATAGAAACGTCAAACGTCGAAGGTCGAAGGTCGATCGAACGTCGAACGTCAGGTGCCTCCGACGTTGGACGTTCGACGTTTGACGCTCCTGCTATCAATCTTTTACAAGCGCGTCATCCTCTCCTCGACCCGGCCACAGTCGTGCCCATCGACTTCGATCCCAAGCCCGGCACGCGGGCGGTCGTGATCACCGGTCCCAATACCGGCGGCAAAACCGTGTCATTGAAAACAGTCGGCCTGCTGGTGCTGATGGCGCAAAGCGGACTGCACATTCCCGCGCAGAGCGGTTCGCAATTGCCCTTCTTCCATTCGGTCTGGGCCGATATCGGCGACGAGCAATCCATCGAACAATCGCTGAGCACGTTCAGCGGCCACATCACGAACATCATCACCATCCTGAAAGAGGCCGACCACCGCTCGCTGGTCATCCTGGACGAACTGGGCGCCGGCACCGACCCGCAGGAAGGCGCAGCCCTGGCGCGCGCCATCCTGCAGCACCTGCTCGAGCGCGGCATCACATCGCTGATCGCCACGCACTATCCCGAATTAAAAACATTTGCCCACTCGACCGAAGGCGTGGTGAATGCCTCGCTGGAGTTCGACATCCGCACGCTGCGCCCAACCTATAAATTGACCATCGGACTCCCGGGACGTTCGAACGCCCTGGCCATCGCGGGGCGCCTCGGCCTGGACCCGGAAATTGTCTCCGCTGCGAAAAGCGAGATCAACCCGGACGAATTGCGCGCCGACAAACTGCTCGACGACATCCGCAAGGAGCGCAACCGAACCTCGCGCGAGCGCGAGAAACTCGAGAAGGCCCGCACCAGACTTGAATCGCAGGCGCGTGAACTCGAAAAGCGCCTGGAAAAGATGGAAGATGAACGCCGCGACGTATTGGCCCGCGCCCGCGCCGAGGGCGAACTCGAAGTGGCGGTGCTCAAACAAAATATCGAAACCCTCAAAGGACAATTGAACAGCGCCCGGCAGCCGCTGGAGGCGATCCGGGAAATTGAGCAAAAACTGGAAGCCCTGCAGGATAAAGTCGAAGCGCCGGTGGAAAGACGACAAACCGCCAGCCACGGACCGTCAACGACCGACCGTCAACGGCCTTTGGCCCTGGGGGAGCGCGTCACCGTCAGCTCGCTGAACGCCGAGGGCGTGGTAACAGC
>CAYUUJ010000015.1:0-12761 GCA_964447845.1 uncultured Anaerolineaceae bacterium | reverse complement strand
GGGGCGTGTGGTAGGGGCGCAGCATGCTGCGCCCCTACCACACGCCAGAATGACATTCATTTCCACTCTCCGATGAATTCGATCTCCAGCTCCAGCTCAACGCCGCTCTTCTCCTGGACCGTTTTGCGCGCCAGATCGATCAGCGCGCGGATATCGCTCGCCTTCGTCTGGCCGTGATTAACGAAAAAATTACCGTGCAACATGCTGATCTCAGCGTTGCCGATGCGGGTGCCTTTCAAGCCCGCGGCTTCGATCAAACGGCCGGCATGATCGCCCTCCGGGTTCTTGAACATCGATCCCATGCTCGCACCAGGCGGTTGCGCGACCTTGCGATCTGCGCTGAACTGCGCGATTTTAGCAGACACTTCTGTCCTGTTCGCGTTCTTTAAACTCAGCTCAGCCGAAAGGACCACTGCCTGCACCTGACCGCGTTTCAACACGCTGGTCCGATAGCCATACTCAAATTTATCAACCGGCCATGCGCTGCGAAGCGCCCCGATCAACAGCTCGGCAGAGATCAGGTTGTGCATTACATCTCCACCGAACGCGCCGGCATTTCCGTAAAGCGCGCCGCCCACTGTACCTGGAACGGTTGCAGCCCATTCGAGCCCAGCAAAACCCTTGGTGGCGGCGCGATGCGCCAATTGGCTGAAGGTGGCGCCGGACTCTGCCCACACCCGAGGCTGGTCGCCGCTATGAAATGTTACGGCTTTTGCCCGGTTGAGGACCACCACCTCGCGCACGCCCTGGTCGCTGACCAGCACGTTCGAGCCGCCGCCCAGAATGACAAAATCCAGACCCTGGGCGTTTAACCGGGTTACCACTTCAGCCAGTTCATCCGCAGACTTGACGGTCACCAGCACATCCGCCGAACCGCCGATGCGCGCGCTGGTGTACGGCGCAAGCGAAACGTTCTCTTGCACAGCATCACCGAATTGGACGCGTAACGCGTCGAGGGGCAGGGCGGGGGCGCTCATTTTAGTAATTAGTAGATTAGTAATTAGTAACCGGTCCTAATTCACATCTCATTTTCGATGTATTCGATGAGACGCAGCACAACTTCCTCGGTCTCTTTTTCCGATTTGGTCTTGCGACGGGGAGAGCGCGCAGCCGGCCGGGCTGCGGCGTTGGCGCGCTCGTTTTCAGAGTGCACCAAAACCATTTTTAACGGTGGCAGGCCAAGGGTCTCAGATTGATACGTGCGATTCTTTTTGTCCGACATGGCAGCCTCTTTTCCTAAAGTCCGGCCAGCACATTCGTGCTGATCTGGTCGGCGTCACCGGCGGAGAGGACCAACAGCACGTCTCCGGCGCGCAGATTCTTGAGTAGATGGCGGGTCGTATCTTCCAGATTTCCCGTATAACGAGCGGCGGGATGGGGCATGGAGCTGACCAGCTCTGCGGAAGAGAAATCCTGTTTGGCCTCACGCGAGGCGTAAATCTCCGTCACCAGCACCTGGTCCGCATCGCTGAATGCGCGTGTGAATTCGAAGAACAACGTTTTGGTGCGCGAATAGGTATGCGGCTGCCAAACAGCCCACAGGCGGCGGTTCGGATAGCGCGCCCGGCTGGCGGCCAGAGTGGCTCTGATCTCGGTGGGGTGGTGGGCGTAATCGTCAATGATCGTCACGCCTTTCCTGTCGCCGCGTACTTCAAAGCGCCGGCTGGTGCCCTTGAACTCGGTCAGCGCGTAGGCTGCGGTCTTCAACGAAAGTCCGAGCACACATACGACAGCCAGCGCGGCGAGCGCGTTGCGGACGTTATGCACGCCCGGCACCTGAAGTGAAACTTGAACGGACTGCGCAGCGGCTTCACCCATATTGCTGGTGGTATTGAAGTTGAAACCACCCTGGTCGTTGGGTTTCATATTGCGCGCCTGGATCCATTGCGGACTGTTGATGGTCATCTCACCTTGCACAGTGTAGGCTACAACGCTGCGACCGATGCGGCGGGCGCGCGTGATCAACGCTGCCGCGCCTTCATCGTCAGCGCTGGCGATTAACGTACCGTCGGGGGGCAGCAAGCCGACAAATGAATCAAAGGCATTGAAGATATCCTCGTATGTCGGAAAAAGATCCGGATGGTCATGCTCGACACTCGTGACGACCGCGATGCGCGGTTTCAAGCCCAGGAACATGCGATCATACTCATCGGCTTCGATCACGAACGGGCTGCCTTTGCCGGCGCGTGCGTTGACGCCATAATTGAGCATCACGCCACCGACGATAAAGGATGGATCCCGTCCGAGCACGGAGAGCACCCAGGCGATCATGGCGGTGGTGGTTGTTTTGCCATGTGTACCTGCCACAGCGATGCCCGTCTTTTTCTCCATCAACTTGCCGAGGAAATCCGCCCGTTTGTAGACCGGGATCCCGGATTGCAGCGCGGCCTGAACCTCGTCATTGTCGTCCGCCACGGCGGAGGAACGCACGACCCAATCCGCACCCTGTACATTGCGGGGATGATGCCCGATGTAGATCGTCACACCGGCGGCCTGCAGGTCCGCGGCGAACTGGGTCAGGGTCTGGTCTGAGCCCGTGACCTCATAGCCGCTCTCCTTAAGGAGGCGGGCTATGGCAGAAAGTCCGCTGCCGCCGATGCCGATGAAGTGAACGCGTGTCATGTTAGTAATTAGTTATTAGGTTTAGATGTAGACGACGATGATGAAGATCAAAACGAGGATCACGGCAAAATAGATACCCGGTTCTCCCAGCCAGCGAGGCGGCATGTACTGCATCATGAAGGCCACCGATTCCGCCAGCGGCGTGCCCGGCGCGGGCGGGGTAACGATGTTTGGATACGGATACGCGGCTTGATCCATATAGAACAGCAACGTACCGGCGATCAAATAACCATTAATCGCGCCGATCATGGCGCCGAAGAGCGAGTCTTGCAGCCGCTCGCGGGTGGCTTTGGCGGCCAGCCGGGCGATCGAAGCCACTGTTTGATACCCAAAGTAGACCATGCCGATCAGGATCCAGGCCCGGATCCAGAACAATGAACTGCTGTTTTCCGGCAAAGCCTGCACGATGGGGACATATCGCCTGAGCAGGTAATTCACGGCCAAAGCGGTTATGACGCTGAAGACGACCATTAATTCCTTGGCCCAGCCGCGCATCCAGCCGATCACAGCGAACAGAATAACGTACATCCAAAGAACGTAAACAATGCTCATCATATGGTCTTCCCTCCTGCCAGTTCGATCAACTGGCTGGCGACGGCCTTTGCAGCCTCAGGTTGGGCCAACGCTCGCATGGCAGTGCGCATGGCTTCGCGTTTAGCGGGGTTAAGCAGCAGGTCCTTGACCGGCGGCAACAAGCGATCTTTCAAGATCTCGTCCTGCAGGATCACGGCCGCGCCGCACTCCGCCAGGTAATCTGCATTGACTTTCTGATAACGCCATGCATGCGGATAAGGGATCAGCACGGCGGGCAAACCGAAGGCAGTAAATTCACCCAGCACAGATGCGCCGGCGCGGGAAATAACGAGATCAGCAGCGGCAAGCGCGGCGCCCATTTCGTGCAGATAAGGCATGGCGTGATAGCGCCCGGCATATTCTGCGCCCAGTTTTTTCGAGGCGGCCTCGACGGTCGGCCAATCCAATTGGCCGCTGATATGTATGATCTGTGCCAGCTCCAGCAGAGTCGATAAATTATCCAAAATAGCAGTGTTGATCGAACGGGCGCCCTGACTGCCACCGACGATCAAGAGCACAGGCAGATCCTCAGTCAGGCTGAAGTGTGCCGCCGCCCGGGTTCGGGACCAGTCCCCGATGTCCGCGCGCACCGGATACCCGGTGACAATTGTTCGTTCATCCGCAGGAAAATATTTCTTTGATTCAGTGGCGGTCAGCGCGATGAGGTCCGCATAGCGAGCCAGGGATTTCAAAGCCAGGCCAGGTTCGATATCCGGCACATACAGTAGGGTTGGAATGCGGCGGCCGGCAAATGCCATGGGACCCGCCACATAACCGCCGGTGAAGAACAGCACATCCGGTTGAAACTCGCGCAGAATGCGGCGCGAGGCCAGCGCGCCGCGCGTAAGCTGGAACAAGTTACGCGGCAGCGCACGCAAACCCACGCCGTGCACACCGGCTGCCGGTATGCTCTGGTAGGTGATACCCGTACGTTCTACCAATTCTTTTTCCATGCCGCCTTCTCTACCAACCCAGAGCGTCTCAACGCCCGCGAGCTGGTGTGTGAGCGCGTGGTGAACGGCGAGGGCGGGATACACGCCGCCGCCGGTCCCACCTGCGCAAATCAACAATCGCACTGTAGGGCCTCCATTCTTCTTCGGTCACGCTGCCGTCGCCCTGCTGACGTGAGATATTAAGCAATATTCCGATCGCCGCCAGGGAGGCGACCAAATTAGAGCCGCCTGCGCTGATAAAGGGCAGGGCGTTGCCGGCGAACGGCAGCAGACCCACCATCACAGCCATATTGATCAGGGCCTCCATCCCGATCCAGATCACCAGACCCGAGGCGAGCAAGGTTCCCAACATATCCGGGGCGCGTCGGGCGATGACCAATCCGCGCCAGACCAAGGCTGCATATAAAGCGATCAATGCCACGGCACCCAGGAGGCCCAACTCCTCAGCGATGACCGCGAAGATGCTGTCGGTGGGGGGCACCGGCAGGCCGGTCAGCTTCGAGCGCGAGTTGCCGATCCCAAGCCCGAACCAGCCACCGTTGACAATGGCTTCGAACGAGCGGCGCACGTGATAGGAAGCTTCGGTCGGATCCTTGAAACCGGCGATGAAATCACTCACTCGCTCGCGGCCAGTCAGGCTGACCTGAGTCACGAGAAAGCCGGCCACCACCGCGATGGCGAGCAACACGCCGATCTGTTTCAAATCGCCGCCCGCCAGGAAAAAGAGCAGGCCTCCCAGGATCAACACAGTCGCGGCCGCGCTCAGGTCTGGTTGTTGATAGATCAAACTACCAACGATCCCCAGGATCATTCCCAGGGGGAACAGGCCCAGTTGAAGGTCGTGCAGCACCTGGCGTTTGGAGTACAACCAGATCGCGAGGTAAATAATGGAAACCAGTTTTGCGAATTCAGAGGGTTGGCACGACCCTGTACCGAGGCAGGCGCTTCGTTTCGCGCCGTGCCGCAGTTCGCTGAACGCAAGCACAACGATCAAAAGGATGATGATGATGGCCATGGCCGGGACGACCAGCTTATGCCAGCGGTGATAATCGAAATGAGCCAAAGCGGCTGCGCCGGTCAAACCGAGACCCAGCCACAGCAATTGGCGGTTGAACATGTACATCGGCGAGCCGAACGCGCTCAGTGAGAAGTCCCACGAAGCGGAGAAGAGCATCACCAGACCGAAGACGATCAACGCGACCATGACCACCAGCAAAGGCATATCGAAGCCGCGTGCATAGGCACGGGCGGCAGCCTGTTTCGCGCTGTATGCGGGATTTACGAAAGTTCCAGTACCCATTGCCTGAACTTTTCTCCTCGCTCCTCAAAATCCTTGAAGGCATCGTAACTCGTGCCGCCCGGCGCCAGCAGGACAATGTTTCCCGGTTCGGCGATGATGGAGGCCCGGATCACTGCATCCTTTAGATCATCACAAATGATGACGCTGAACGGTCTGCCTCTTTCCGGCCCGAGCGCATCCGAAATTTTTTCAGCGGCCTCCCCGAAAAGAAGCACGTGGTCTACGCGCTGACGGATCAAGGCAGCCAGTCCATCCCAGGGCAGATCCTTGTCCCGGCCGCCGAGCAGCAGAATGATCGGTTCATCGAATGCCCGCAGCGCGGCCATTGTGCGCTCGGGAGCGGTGGCGATCGAGTCGTTGTACCAGCGCACACCGTTCAAATCCCGCACCAGTTCCAACCTGTGCGGCACAGCGCGGAAATCTTCCGCTGCTTTCACCATGGCAGCCACGGGCAAACCCGCGGCGTGACCGATCGTAAAGGCGGCCAGGACGTTGCTAAGGTTATGGTCGCCGCGCAGTGTTATTTTTTCGCTTGGCAGCAATCGTTCAGAGTTATTTCCAGCCCGTAGATTAAGCCAGCCATTCTGAAAATATGCACCGTTCAATCCTTCATCCAGTTCTCTCAAGCTGAAAGTAAGCAGCTGACCTTTGACTTTATCGCGCAAGCCCCAGGCGCCGGCGTCATCGCGTCCCAACACGGCCGTATCGTCCGCGGATTGGAATTCAAGGATGCGGGCTTTGGCGGCCGTGTATGCTTTGAGGTTGGCATGCCGATCGAGGTGGTTCGGGGTGACGTTGAGCACAGCCGCGATTTCCGGTGAGATCGTCATCTGTTCCAATTGGAAAGACGAGACTTCCAGGATGGCGAGGTCGTCGGGTTTCATTTTGTCAACGTGGTTGATGAGCGGATCGCCGATGTTACCGCCGATAAATGCAGAATGTTGAATGCTGATTGATGAATGGTCTGCGTAAGCAGTTTTCGCCATTGCTCCCACGAGCGCGCTGGTGGTGGTTTTTCCGGCCGATCCGGTGATCCCAACCGTTTTACATGGCGCCACTTCCAGGAAGATCTGTGTGTCGTTGGAGAGCGGGATACCGCGGCGGAAAGCTTCCTTCACGATGGGCAGGTTGAGCGGAACACCTCCGGAGATGCATAGAAGATCACATTCATCCAGAAGTTCGAGCGGATGCCCGCCCAGGGACCATTGGATAGGCAGGGATGCAAGGTCCGCGCGGGTCGAAGCCAGCTCCGGTTCGGAGCGTGAGTCGGACAGTGTTACATGTGCTCCCCGCCCGGACAGCCAGCGCGCCAAAGCGACGCCTTGTCGCGCGGCTCCCAAAATAAGAATGCGTCTGCCTTTCCAGAATGTATTCATCTCAGGCCCGATACTCGATACTCGAATATCGAATATCGAATTTCGTAAATCGATATTCGTAATTCGTAAATCGTAAATCGAAAATCGTAAATTGTTTCATACTGAGGCCAATCCCACGCCAATCATGGCGGCCAGCAGGCCGATCAACCAGAAGCGTTGAACGATCTGTGTTTCGCTCCAGCCGAGCAGCTCAAAATGCAAATGGAGAGGCGCCATCTTGAAGAGGCGCTTGCCCCTGGTCAATTTGAAATAAGCGGCTTGTAAAGTCACGCTGACGGTCTCACTGAACGGGATGATGCCGATCAGAATGAGGAGCGGCCACTGGCCGGTCATCAGAGCCACCACCGCCAGCGTGGCGCCTAGGGCCAGCGCCCCGGTATCGCCCATGAACAACTCTGCCGGATGGACGTTGAACCACAGGAAGCCGAAAACCGCGCCCACCAATGTGAAGCAGAAGCGCGCCAGGTATACCTGGTCCTGCATCAAGGCGATGCCGCCATACGCGGCGAAAGCAGTGGCGGAGATCAAGCCGGCCAGACCGTCCAGGCCGTCGGTGAAGTTGATCGCATTGGATTCGGCCACGATGATGAAGGCCGCGATCGGTACGTACCACCAGCCAAATTCGATGGGTAACTGGACGCCAGGGATGTAAATGGAAGGCACTCCCAGCAGGTACTTCAACACCCAGGCCGTGCCGAGTGCGAGAGCTACCTGGGCTGCGAATTTCGTACGGGCTCGCATGCCTGAACCGCGCCGTGTACCGCGCAACCCCTGCCAGTCGTCGATCCCACCCAGTACCGCGTAACCCACCATCACGATCAACGGGACCAGCACCGAGCGGCCGATACCGCCTTGTGGCAAACCGATCAAGGCCACCGCGTTGAGTAAACCAGTCAGCAACAGCACGGGCAGGATGAACATGACGCCACCCATGGTAGGTGTACCCATCTTGATCGCGTGGCGGTCAGGCTCCTCCACGCGTATGATCTTTCCGATCTTGAAATGGCGCAGGATGCGCAGCAAGGGACCGCCCCAGATGACCGTCATCATGAATGACAACCCGGCCAGGCTGACCGCCAAAGGTACCTGGCTCATGAACGCACCTCCAACGCGGCAGTGATGCGGTCCATTCGCAATCCGTGCGAGCCTTTTATCAACACCGCATCGGCGGTGGAAAGATTTTTTTGCAGCCAGGCGATGACAGGCTCGGATTCCTCGAACTCCAGCACTGCCGAGGGTTTCATGCCTGCCCGGCGCGCGGCTTCCGCGATCATGCGACTGCGCGGCCCCAACGTGAGCAGTATGTTTGCGACCTGCGCGGCGCGTAACCCGGCCATCTCGTGTCCCTGGCGTTCGTACTGACCCAGTTCGAGCATGTCGCCCAGGACCGCGATCTTGCGTCCATCCAGTTCGCTGAGCAGGTTGAGCGCGGCCAGCACCGACTCGGGTGAGGCGTTGTAGGTATCATCGAGAATGAGGGCGCCGGATGCGCTGCGCACGGCAACCAGGCGGAGTTGAGAATGTCCATGCTGCAAAGCATCGAATATCTCCTGCCAGGTGAGACCTTCCGCCAGACCGACCGCAGCCGCGCGTAAGGCGGTGTGCACCGAGTGCCGTCCGATCATTGGAACGCGTGCGTGCAAGGTCTCTTTCTGGTAGTGCAGGCGGAAACGGATGCCATCCAAACCCAGGCTTTCAACCTGGTCGGCCCAGATCTCGGCTTCCGGCGAAAGGCCATAGAAGAAAACCCGGGCGCGGGTCTTTGCTTCCATTTTGCGCACCCACGGGTCGTCGAAGTTCAACACGGCCACGCCTTCCGGAGCCGGAGGCAGGGCTTCCACCAGCTCGGCCTTGCCGGCTGCGATCGCCTCTTGTGAACCGGCCCGCTCTGCGTGGACCGTGCCGATGTTGCTGACCACGCCGACATGCGGCATGGCGATGTCACACAGAAAAGCGACTTCACCTTTTACATAAAATCCCATTTCCAGGACCGCGCGTTGATGACCGGTCGTCAGCCGCAGGATGGTAAGCGGCAGGCCGATCTCATTGTTTAAATTACCCGGGCTCTTGAGCGTGCGATAGCGTTGGTTGAGCACCTGCGCCACGACTTCTTTCGTGGTGGACTTGCCCACGCTGCCGGTGATGCCGATCACGCGCAGGTCGACGAGCTTGCGTCGCCAGAAACGCGCGATCTGCTGCAAAGCGGTAATAGTGTTGTCCACACGCAAACAGAGGGGAGGAGTCAAGTCGAGGGTGGAGTCGGCTGTTAGACCGGCGCGCAGGTCGAGGGTCCGGAGAGAGGCGTCCATGTCCTTTTGGATCAATGCAAAGGATGCACCGCGCCGAAAAGCTTCGCTCACGAAATCGTGCCCGTCCACGTTCTCCCCCGGAATGGCGACGAACAGCGCGCCGGGGATAACCTGCCGCGAATCAATGGCCGCTTCAGTAATGACCGCGGTCTCACTCGTGAGGCGGTGTTTGGTGAGGGCTTCGAGTGCGTCGGCCAGAGTCAACATGTTATCTCGCGGCGATCTGCTGCCGGATGGCGTCCGGCGGAATATCCAATAAGATGACGGTCTTTTCAGCGATCTGGGCAAAGACAGGCGCGGCCGTTTCCGAGCCCCAGATCGAGGCGGAAGGTTCTTCCAGCCAGACGTAGATCATGAATTGTGGATCGTCGACCGGGCCCCAACCAATAAACGAGGCGTTGGTGGAGGTGGCATCATAGTAGCCGTACGGTGTCGGGATCTGGGCGGTACCGGTCTTGCCGGCGATCCGATAACCGGGCACAAGCGCCTCGGATGATTCGTTTTCGAGGGACAATGCCAGCATCTCGTTCAAGACATGAGCGGTTTCTGGCGAGATGGGCGAACCGGCGTATTGCGGGGGCACATTATACTGCCGCCCGTCGCGCAGCATGGCATATAGGACGTGCGGGGTAACCGTACGTCCGTCGTTGGCGATGGAAGAGGCCGCCATCATCATCTGGATGGGCGTGGCGGCGACGCCCTGGCCGAACGCGTTCGTTCCGAGATCGACCGGATACCAGTCACCATCCCCCGGAACCTTGAGCCGGCCCGCGGCTTCCCCGGCCAGGTCGATGCCCGTCAGGTGCCCGATGCCAAAGCGATTCATGTATCCATAAAAGGTCTGCGGACCCATTTGTGTGGATAGCCAGGCGAGGCAGACGTTCAGCGAATGCTGGAGGCAGCCGGTCATGTTCTGCGGACCCCAGGCCTGCCGGTCCCAATTCTGAATGGTCGCGCCGCCCACCAGGATGGCGCCGGTGTCCAAATAAAGCGTGCCCGGTGAAACGGTGCCGCTATCCAGTGCGGCGGCCATGGTCAGGATCTTCAAAACCGAGCCCGGTTCGTACGGCATGCTGACAGCGCGATTGAATTCGCTGGCGTTCACATAGATCACGCCATAATTCCAAAATTGATTCAGGTCCATGCGCGGGGTGGTGGCCATGGCGTACAGCTCGCCCGAGCGTGGATCCATCACAACGATCGTGCCGCTTTTCGCGCCGTATGTATTCAGAGCTTGATCGAGGATCTGTTCCGCTGCGGCTTGCAGGTCGCGGTTGATGGTCAGGATCAGGGTCGTGCCATCCGGGACGCGCGGGATATCGACCGCGTTGGTTGGATCGGTGGGGACCAGCACCTGGACGGGGTTGCCCGCCAACAGGTCGCTGTATTTTTCTTCCACGCCAAAATAGCCCCGTCCTTCGCGGTTAACGAAGCCGAGGATATTGGAGGCCAGCGATCCCTCAGGATAACTGCGTTGAGGATGTGCTTTAAATTCCAGTCCGGTTAGAAGACCCAGCGCGCCCTCGGCCGCCTGATCTTGTGTGCTCACTTTTAATTGCTGCAGCGCGGCAGCCTGATCGCCCTCCACGAAATCTGCAAGGACGAGATATGAAAGGCCGGTCGGGGGGTCAATGATGGATTGATAGAGCTGGTCGTAATCCAGGCCAAGTTGCACGCTGACAGCCGCGGCGATCGATCCTGCATCCTTGTAATTATTCAAATCAACGCCCACTTCGTAAACGGTCATGTTCCCTGCCAGCAGATGCCCGCTGCGGTCGTAGATCTCTCCGCGGTCCGGGTAGAACATGCGCAGTTCGCTGGCGAAATCCGAGCCGGCCTGACGGAAGATGGCCGCCTCCTGGCTGTTCTGGATGCGAATGATCTGAGCAATGATTCCGATCGCGATCAACGCCATCACACCGGTCAGCGCCTTGGAGCGCCAGGCATATTGCTGCCTCATTGGATATCACCGAGGGACTGGATCTTCTTATCCAGCCAATCGAGCAAGGACTGGTTGTATTCGGGAGGGATGGTCGGTGCGCTCAGGCCGGGTTGCGGCAGGGAGGCCAGGATCGCAGGCTGAGGCGCGCGATAGCCGGAAACTACCAGATATTCCATTTCATCCGGTTCGATCGGGCGGTAACCCAGGTCGCGCGCCCTCAGTTCCATCACACTGGTGGAGGTAAGCGTACCCAGCTCGGTCAGCAGGTCGGCGCTCTCATGCTGCATGATCATCATCTGGGCGCTGAGATTCTGGATCTCGCGTCCGGCAATGGCAGCGCGTGCGGTGACATCCAGATACAGCGCGGCAGTCATGGCCAGGGAAACCAGGGCCAGCAAGAATCCGCCGATCCACTGACGCTGAATGCGCCAGGGGGCCATTTTATAGGCGTGCATGAAATGATTGACGGTTTCAAGATTCATAATTTATTCGTACTTGCGACTTTAGTCGCTCCTCAACGGCGGAAGCCGTTACTACTTTCGTTTTTTATATCTTTTCTGCCACTCTCAACTTGGCGCTGCGGGCTCGTGGATTCGCTTGTATTTCTTCTTCCGCAGGTGTGATCGGTTTGCGGGTAACTTCTTTCAGCGTTGCTTTCCGTTCGACCTCATGGATCTTTTCATACGGCGGATTGACCAGGTCCTTGCTCGAGCTGCGGATGAAGTCTTTCACGAGGCGGTCTTCCAACGAATGGAAGGAGATGACCGCCAGCCGCCCACCGGACCTCAGGGCTGCCACCGCCTGGGGAAGCACATTCTCCACCGAGGCCAGTTCCTCATTCACCGCGATCCGCAGCGCCTGAAACGTGAGGGTCGCGGGATGCACCCGGCTTCCGCGTCGGGGTGAAGCCTTTTCGATCACGGCGGCCAGCTCGCGGGTGGTGTGAAGCGGCCGGGCTGCGATGATCGCGCGGGCGATCCTGCGTGAGTCGCGTTCCTCACCGTATCGGTAGATCAAGTCCGCCAACTCATCCTGCGGCAGCTCGTTGACCAGTTGCTCTGCACTTTCAGGAACTGCCGGGTCAAAGCGCATATCCAGCGGGCCATCCTGCATAAACGAGAAGCCGCGCCCGGGCGTGTCGAACTGCATCGATGAAGCGCCGAGATCCAGCAGGATGCCATCCACTTCTTCCCAGCCCAGCCCGGAGAGCTGGGCGCTGAGCGTAATGAAGGAGGCCTGCACCAGCCGGACGCGCTCCCCGTAAGGAGCCAAGGTCTCACGGGATACCGCCAACGCCTGTGGGTCTACATCGAGACCGAGCAGGCGCCCGTCTGGTGCGCAGGCCTCCAAAATTCCGCGGGCATGACCGCCCGCGCCAACTGTGCCGTCTACATAGCGCCCCGGGCTGTGAGGCTGCAACGCGTGTATAATCTCTTTGTAAAGTACGGATCGGTGCGGCGTGTCATTCATCATGTAGGGGCGGACCTATGTGTCCGCCCGGGCAGACACGTGGGTCTGCCCCTACGATTTACCATTCGATGAAAGGTCCAATGCCGCGAACCGTTGGTTATTTGCATCGGTGTCTTGCAATTTAGCCCGTTGCTCGTTCCATTGGGCAGGAGTCCAGACTTCGAAGTACTCGCCCTGACCCGCCACGATGGCTTCGCCCGAAAGCTCGATCACCTG
>CAYUUJ010000014.1:0-12852 GCA_964447845.1 uncultured Anaerolineaceae bacterium | reverse complement strand
CATCGTCCCCACGTTCACATGCGGCTTGCTCCTGTCAAATTTTTCCTTCGCCATTGTCCCTATCTCCTTCTATCTATAAGAAAATTGCGTTTCACATCTGAGCCCACGATGGGATTTGAACCCATGACCCCGTTCTTACCAAGAACGTGCTCTACCCCTGAGCTACGTGGGCTTGACATGCTGCCGGGTCCATCCCGGGGGGCGCCGGATGGATTCGCTCCGGCACAAGTGGGCGGTGAAGGATTCGAACCTCCGAAGTCTATTGACAACTGATTTACAGTCAGTCCCCTTTGGCCACTTGGGTAACCGCCCGCAGGACATGCAATTCCAGTATTTTGATAGTCTACTGGTCGCTTCGTCCCTCGGGCGAGAGACGAACCGACCAACATCCAAGCTGGAGCCGACGACGAGAATCGAACTCGTAACCGCCCGCTTACAAGGCGGGTGCTCTACCAATTGAGCTACGTCGGCATTGCCTTTTAAGCAGGCCGATTATACCAAGGCAGGGTATCGCCTGCAAGGCCAGACAATTAAAAAGCTCCCGCGAACAGGAGCACGTGAACAGAGTCTATCAGTATTCAAATTAAACGTCAAGACTCACTGAAAACCAGGGGCAAAATCCGATTGCCTCTTGACAAGTGGGTTCAATCTGGGTATTATTAGAACATAAGTTCTAACCAAGGAAATGGCGATACCTATGGAAACCACTAACCGTTATGACCTGATGATCGACGCCCTGACTGAGCTGGCACCTGAAATTGCTGCTGCCCGGTCAACTTCGCACCCTATGAAGCCCAATATAAGTCAAGTCCTGGTCGAAAACGGACCTCTGCCGATGGCGGCGCTATTTCTGGGAGTCGCCGAAGATAACCTGCCTGTCTTACTTAACCTGCTCGATCCGGTACCCGGTCCCATCCTGATCGCCGGGGATGCAGGCAGCGGCAAAACAAAGCTTCTACAGGCGATAGCGCGCGGGATAGATTTAATGCATTCTGCACGCGATGTCCAATATGGGATTATTACCCCACATCCCGATGAATGGCTGGACTTAACGTCAACCGAGAATCGGGTCGATGTATTCCCATCCTACCAAAATGAGGCGAATGGGTTTTTATCATCTCTGGCCGCCTGGGCTCATTCAAACCATGGCGAAAAGCAATCCGTCTTGTTACTGATCGACGATCTCACCCTGATCGACAAGCTGGATCATGATGCCCGTCAAAATCTTCGCTGGCTGCTCCTACGCGGCCCTGCCAGACGAGTTTGGCCGATCGTGACGATCAACTCCGCTTCGACCGGATCTGTCCAACCCTGGCTGGGGTTATTCCGGACCCGCTGCTTCGGACAAATCCAGGATGAAAAACAAATTCGTACATTGGCGAACTCCACCGACTCTAAATTGAAATCTCTTCGTTCGGGTTCAGAATTTGCCATGCGCGAAGAAATGGATTGGGTGAAGTTCTGGATCCCGGCTTTAGATTAGGAGCATATGATGCATACCGGCATGCTTTGGTTTGATGATAACTCACGCGCAACCCTGGATAGCAAGATCCAGAAAGCCGCGCAGTATTACAAGAACAAATATGGCCGCGCACCGGATCTTTGCCTTGTCCATCCCACAATGTTAACCGGCCCTCAAATTAACACCAAGCGGGAAAATATGACCATTCGTCCTTATCGGCCTGTCCTGCCCGGCCATATCTGGATCGGCGTTGAGGATCAGGGTTAATCACAAGGGAGACTAACCCGGTTCGAGTCCATGTCCCTCGCGCGCACCTCCCGCAGTACTGGCCTGCGGGAGGTTTTTTATCCCATCACAACTACAAAGGCAATGGCGTGAGTATGTGTGTGGCTCAAGCTGAGTGACCAAACTTTCAGGTCTTTTTCCCTGGCCACTCTATCCGCCTCCCCGGACAATCGCACAGAAGGTGCCCGGTTTTCATCCCCCACCACTTCGATCTCTTTCCAGCCGACATCACCGATCCCCGTACCCAACGCTTTGGCAACCGCTTCCTTGGCGGTAAAGCGCGCAGCCAGCGATTCTACCCGCCCGCCACATGCTTTAAGTTCGGCATCCGTGAAGATGCGATCTAAAAATAAATTCCCGTGACGCGCGATCGCATCCCGCACGCGTTCGATCTCGATCAGGTCAACACCCGAAGAAAGTTTCATCTTACTGACCTTTTGAACACTGATCCACCGGTTGCTCTCAACTCCCAGCAGTCGCGATCCCCAATCGATCCGGGTCGATAAACTCTTTCGCCACAGCCTGGACCTGCTCTGGTGTAATCGCTTTTACCAGATCCGCATACCGGCGATAATAGTCCAGTCCGAGATCGTAGCGTTCGATGTTGATCAAGGCACCCGCCACTCCACCATTTGATTCCAGAGACAGCGGCAGGCGGCCAATGTAATTCGCCTGACTATCGGCTAGTTCATCCGGCGTAACCCCATCCTTCATAAAACGACTCAACTCTTTGACGATCAGATCGGTAGCTTTCTTAACATTCGACGGATTCACGCCGGCGTTAACCTGCCAGGTCCCGGGTCCGATCCCCGAACTGAGCGACGAATACGCGTAATACGCCAAACCCGATTTCTCGCGCACAACGTCACCGATGCGGCCCATCATACCGAACTGCCCCAGGACTGAGTTACCGAGTGAGGCGGCCAAATACGCGGGATCCTTGCGGCGCGGGCCGATCGTTCCGATCACCAGATCAGATTGAGACTTACCGGCAATTGCATGGTGACGTTTAACCGTTTCATCCAATGGTTTATGTGGAGGAATCGGCGGCGCATCATTCTGCTCAGCCTGCCAGCCGTCTAAAACGCGCTGCACTTCATCTACAGCCTGTTTCGGGTCGACCGCGCCTACGATGGCGATGACCAGGCCTTTTGGTCCGAAATAGGAACGGTGAAAGTTCACCAGGTCCTCGCGGCTGATCGCCTGCACGGTTTCCGGCCAGCCGTCATCCGGCCGCCCGTACGGATGATCCGCAAAAACGATCTGATTAAAGTTCATTTCGGCCATATCGGATGTATCCTGCGCGCGGATCGCAAGACCGGTGAGCAATTGAGCCCGCAGTTTCTCCACCTCATTGGATGGGAACACCGGTTCCCGCAGGGTCTCGGAAAGCAACTCGAGCAGCAAGCTAAGATCTTCAGCCAGGGACCGGCCGCCAAAACTGGTGCTGATCGAGCCCGAATCAAATCCCAGGCTGGCCCCCACTGATTCGAGCTCGTTGTAGATCTGGTCGAACGAACGCGTCTGGGTTCCACGCATCAGGGACGAGGCGGTGAAATCAGCCAGACCAAGCTTATCATCCGGCTCCGCCACACTGCCGGCCCGGACATGCCCACTGATGGAAACCGAGGGGCTGTTGAAATTGGAGCGCGCCAGGATCGTGATTCCGTTCGGAAGGACCACCCGGTGGATATCGTCCGGGCCTGGCAGGGAGTTGTGTGCGTTGTCGGTGGTTGCTCGCTTAGCCATTTATGCCTCGGCCGCGCCGCTTGTCGCGCCATCTTCGATCTGAGTCGGGACATACGTGCCGACCACACGCGCTTGAGGGCGCAGATATTCGCGCGCCACGCGTTGAACGTCCTGCGGTGTGACCGCGGCGAGTTTATCAAGGTAAGTCAGAAACCATTCATAGTTGGCGAACATTTCGGCATACCCAAGCCAGAAAGCCTGGTTGGTGATATTCTCGCTGCCATACGCGAACAATGCGCGCGCTTGTTTTATGGCGCGTGCGACCTCTTCTTTCGAAACCAATTCGTCCTGTACCCGCAGTATCTCCGCATCCAGGGCGGCCAGCGCTTCTTCCGGCGTTCGCTCGGGATGGACCGTCAGGGTGAAAAAATACAGGAAGGGATCGACCGTGGCCTGGGCTCCAGCCGAAACGCTGACTGTCATTTCCTTATCAACCAAGGCACGATAGAGCCGGGAGGTCTTGTTCGAGATGCCGCCACCGAACATGTTGAGGTTGGATGGGCCGGCCAGCAAACTATCCAGGACGGACAGCGCAAAAAAATCCGGGTGTGCGGCCGGCACGAAACGATACGCAACTTGAATGTATGTCGTCTCGCCCGGTCCCTCCACCGCCAGTCGCACTTCGCCGCGTTGAGCGGGTTCAGAGCGGGCCAGGCGCGGGGTAGTCGCACCCGAAGGAATGGGCTCGAATAGTTCCTTGATGCGGGCCAGCATTTTCTTGGTATCGAAATCGCCGGCTACAGCCATGACGGCATTGCCGGGGGTGTAATAGGCGCGATAATGACCAAAGAGATCGGAGCGCGTCATCGTATGCAGATCGGCCATATCCCCGATCACTTCGTGATGATATGAATGAACACGAAAGGCTGCCTGTTGAACGGCCTCGCCCAGCAGGAAGAGCGGATCGTTCTCGTGTCCTTCGCGTTCGGAAATAATAACGGTTCGTTCCGAGCCCACCTCTTCCTCGTCAAAACTACTGTTGACCATACGGTCCGCTTCGAGCCTCAGGGCGAGATCGATCTTATCGGAAGGCATGGTCTCAAAGTAGGTGGTCCAATCGAGATAGGTGAAAGCATTCCAGGTGCCGCCCTCCCGTGAAATGGCCTTGTCCAGGATGGAGGCCGGGAAATCAGGCGTGCCTTTGAATTGCATATGCTCGGTCCAATGGGAGATCCCGGTCTTGCCATTGACCTCATCACGTGAGCCGACGCGATACCAAACCCAGGAAGAGATCAAGGGCGCGGTATGAATTTCCTTCAATAAGACCTTCAGGCCATTCGATAATGTGGTCTGGGTGACTTTGTCTGTCATAAAACTCCAAATTGGGTTACCACGGAGAACACAGAGTAAATACAGAAGCTGATTAGAATCTCCGTGCTCTCTGTGTACTCCATAGTGTGTTAATCAAATTACATCCGCCGAGTCTATCTGCAAACAGGTAAACCGTCCAGCGTGAGCGCGTTCGGTTCCACGAGACAATACAACGGCCTCAACACGTCCTGCAAGCCGACGAAAGGTTCGTGCAATTCAGTCTGTGACATTGGGATATTGACCGGCGCTTCCAGGTGGACCGGGATGGTAGTGTTCACGTCCAGGGTGAAATTTAGCGCAACCGTTAGCCTGGTACCGGCCGGCAGCGTCACATCCGCTGGAGCATCGATGTTCAAAGCGTCAGTGGCGATCCGGACGCGCGCCCCTGTGATCACGGCTTCCTCGGCCAGCGTGATCTGCGTGGTCTGTTGCACTGGCACGCTGATCGCCAGCGGGATCTGGGCATCCACCGGGATGGTGGCCACGATGCTGGCACGGTCCATCTTTTCAAAATTCCTATACAACCCGCCCAGGACACCGGCTGCAGCATCGCCCGCTATGAAAGGCGTACCCCCGACCACGCGCAGCAGCATAAATACGACGGCCAGCAGGATGCCGTTAACGACCAGCGATAACACACCGGTCACGGTCCAGAAAGCCGGGCCGTAACGCGCGATCAGCGAAGTGGGACCAGTCGTCGGAGGAGGAGGAGGCGCAGAACCATCCGGTACAGGTCCGCGCGCTGCCTTGGGGCGGGGCAAACGCGAGAGCGGTGAGTCAGGCTCTGCGATCTGCTCGTCTTTCTCCTTACCGGAAAGGATCTTCTGCATGCGGCTGCGAGGGTCGTTACCTGGATCGCTGTTCATAAAGCCTCCTGTTATAAAACCGGTCTTAATCTTAGCATAGAAAAATTTTCGAATTCGCGGATCGCGAAGATAGGTTGGCGGCCGTCAAAAACCAGACGCTCTTGTGAGGCGTACGCTTTTCGGCTTATAATCAGCCAGTTTTGTGCACGTGCTTTTGAAGGAGGATTTGTGTCAAATCAATTCAATGTAGCCGTTATCGGCGCAGGGCCGGCCGGACTTTTTGCAGCGCGCGAGTTAGCCACGCTCGGCGCGCAGGTTGCTTTATTAAATCGCGACGTCAAGCCGGGTGGACTGGCCGAATACGGGATCTACCCTGATAAACATGTAATGAAGGAAGGCCTGCGCAAGCAGTTCCGCCAGACCCTGGATAACCCCAATATCACGTACTACGGAAATGTCAGCGTTGGAGCACAGGGTGACTTAAGCCTGGACGATCTGCGAGGGTTGGGGTTCGACGCGATCCTGGTCACGGTCGGCGCGCAAGGCACGAAGTGGCTCGAACTGCCCGGAGAAGACCAGCAAGGTGTCTATCACGCCAAAGACGTGGTGTATTTCTATAACAAACTACCGCCGTTCAGCCAGAAAAAATTCCTGTTCGGAAAACGGGTCGTGATCGTGGGTGCGGGCAATGTCATGGTGGATATCGCGCGCTATTTGATCCTGGAAGCGAAAGTGGATCAGGTCACTGCCGTCGTGCGCCGGGGTCCGGCTGAGGTGAATTTCACGAAAGAAGAAATGAAACACATCATATCCAATCTCGACCTGCAGGCGTTCGAGGCCGAAATGGAGCGAGTCCTGCCCGCCCTGCAAGCTGTAGGTCAGGATCCGGAGATCGGCCGCCATAAGGTGTTGGATGCGCTCTCGAAGGCAGATCCCAAAACAACCGAGACCCGTTTCAAATTCCTGTTCCTGGCCTCGCCGGTCCGGATGCTGGGTGAGAACGGTCAGGTAACCAAATTGGAGATCGAAGATAACCTGCTGGTGCTCAAGGAGGGTCAGACCAAACCTCGAGGCACAGGGAACGTACGAACCATCGAGGCGGATACAGTCATCTTTGCCATCGGCGATAAAGTGGACGAAACCTTTGGCCTGCCGGTGGACTCAAATGAGTATGTTAAAAATCCTGCGCCGCGCTTCCCGATCGAGGGCAGTTCATACGAGGCCTATGACCCAACAAGCCAGAAGCCGATCGAAGACGTATTCGTCGGCGGCTGGTCACGCAAAGCCAGTGAAGGTCTGGTGGGCGTTGCACGCAAGGATGGCATCCACGCCGCCAAAGCCGTCTGGCAATATTTACAGCAAAAACAATCAGCCGGCACAGTCGACAACACCGGACTGACCAGCAAGCTGAAAAATCTGGGGAAACCTGTCATCTCAAAAGAGGATATTAAAAAGCTGGAGGCCGTGGAGGCCGCGGAGGCGCAAAAACGCGGCCTGGAGGAATTCAAATTCGCCGGCAACCAGGAAATGGTGAATGCGATCGGCCAGGCGGTCACTGCATAAAAAAACTCCCTCTCATAATCCTGAGAGGGAGTTTTATATTTTTGCTTACTGACACATGGACGGATCGACGGGTTCCAGCCGTGTAATGCTGGAAACGGATTCATAGCTGCTCTGATAGTTCGAGGCTCCCAGCAAACTCCTGCCCGGATAATAAGTCAACTCGTAATAAATGACCATTAAGTCACCCCTAGGTAAAATTCCAGCCACCGCTCAACCGGCTTACAATATGGCTGCGAACCAAAATGAAACGTGACCTCTTTTTCCGCACGCCGTTAATGAACGCGGCCGGGACGTTGGGATTCACCCCCGACCTCCGAGTTCTTAAAGACCTGGGTGGCCTCGGGGCATTCGTGACCAACCCGATCAGCCTGCGCCCGCGCCTGCCGACCGCTCAACCTGCCCTGATCGAATATCCGGGCGGATTTCTACTGCACTCTGGGCTACCCAACCCCGGCTTTACGGCCGCAGTAAAGAAACATTCAGCCCGTTGGGCGAGAGCGGACATGCCGGTGATTGTCCATCTGATGGCCGATCGCCCCGAGGAGACAGCCCGAATGATAAGGACGCTGGAGACTCTCGAGAACGTGATGGCGGCTGAATTGGGATTTGCGCCATTGCTGGCAGACGATATATTACTCGTGACCGTGGAAATGTGCCGTGGTGAACTTCCGTTAATTTTCTCCATGCCGCCCGAGCAATTACTGGGCCTGGGTCCGCGCTTGATCGAAGCAGGCGCAGCAGTGATCAGCATTGCGCCACCGCGCGGCGCGCTGCCTCTCCATCAGCAAGAGGAAGAAACACCAAATACAACAGAACTGATCACCGGCAGGTTGTTTGGCCCCTGCCTCTTTCCTCAATCACTAAACCTGGTGCGGGATGCTGTCAGGGCGAACCTGCCCATCATCGGCGCCGGCGGTGTATGGACTAAAGAAAACTCGGACGCGATGCTCTCCGCGGGTGCAATGGCAGTCCAGGCGGATGCAGCGTTATGGGGATTCGATTGGCAGGCTCAATCTTCGATGGAGTAATCTATACCCTCCAGAAATTGTTGTTTTTCCTCGGGGGACATGCGTTCATATTCCAGGCGGATGGTAAATCCGCCGATCAATTTTCCATCTTCGACGATCATCCAATCGATGATATCTTCCACAGGGATCGGGATCCTGTCATCGAAAGATAACTTGAGGGCGGGGATATCGTCACCCATACTGCCTTGAAACCCACCGTCTTCGTAGGTGACATGGTCCACCCAGATATCCTGAGTCGACTCGTCGGGTGATGTAAAGCGGACCTTGAGGGCGGTATAGGTACGATCGGGATGAGGCGTTTGGATCTTTGCGGTGAAGAGATCCAGGGTGCCGCGTGCCTGTTGAATGGCAGCCTGGAATTCAGGATCTGTAGATTCAGGTGGTGGAGAATTTAAAATCGGGGAGGGTGCGCAAGCCAAAAGGACAAACGAAAGCGCGATCAAAGTGCCTGCAAGCCGGACCTGTTTCCTACCCATATTTCTTTCTCGATTTGATTACCGCTTTTAATCGATCACGTAGCCAGTGGTTTCGAGGAATTCCCATCTTTCTTCCAGCGTCATACGCTGGTACGCCAGGCGCATGGTGTAGCCTCCGGCAAACGTGCCGTCCTCCTGGATGACGATCCAGTCCACCAGATCGCCCTCCGGCACCTCCACAGGACGACCGATATGCTGACCCAAATCCAGCCCAACACTGTCGACCAATCTGACCGTGAATACATTGTTGTAAAAATCAACGAATTCCGTCCAGTGATACTCGTAGAAGTCCGAGCCTGGCATCTGGAAACGCACACGCAAGCCGGCAAAGCGTTGCGTCTGGCTCGGTGAAAAATACGCAGTATAGAATTCGCCAATGCTTTCATGCGCCACGGCGACAGCCGCGTTGAATTCCGGATCAGGGGCAGCCCCGGGTGCAACGCTCAGGGCGTCGAAAGATGACTTCGGTGCGCAAGCCCCTGTCAGCAATAAAAAGGTGACGAGCAGAATCTTCGACCCGAAGAATTTACGCATATTATTTCTCCAACCAAACTGTGAACGGACCGTCATTATGGATTTCCACCAGCATATCCGCGCCGAATTGGCCGGTCTGGGTCGGAACCCCATGCCCGTCCAGCAATTCAACGAAGCGGTCCACCAGTGGTGCAGCCGCATCGGGCAAGGCTGCATCGATGAATGAAGGCCGACGCCCCTTTTGGGTATCGGCATACAAAGTGAACTGTGAGACGACGATAGCCTGTCCTTTGACGTCCAGGATGGATAGATTGGTCTTGCCTTCCGGGTCCATGAAAATACGCAGGTTGGCGATCTTCTCGGCCAGGAAGGATGCCTGTCCCTCCCCATCCCCGTGGCCGATCCCCAATAAAACAACCAGACCTGGCCCAATCTCGGCAATGGTCTTGTCATCCACGCTCACTTTGGCGGAACGGACTCTTTGTAATAAGGCGCGCATGGGAAGGTGATTAGGAATTAGGAATAAGGAATTAGGGATTAGGGATCAGGTTTTAGTTTCAATATTGCTATGCATCCTGATTCCTGAGTCCTGTTTCCCGATACCTAACTACGGGAGTTGCAACGCTTCGCGAACTTCCTGCATGGTTTTATCCGCGATCACTGTGGCGCGTTTCGCACCATCGTCCAGCACTTCCTGCACATAGGCGGGTTTGTCAGCCAGTTCGGCGCGTTTGGCGCGGAACGGCTCAAGATGTTGATTGAGGTTCTTTGCCAGGAGCGTCTTGCAATCCACACAGCCGATCCCCGCCCGGCGGCATTCCACGTTTACCATGTCGATATCGGTGCGAGGCGAGAATATCTTGTGCATGGTATAGACGTTGCAGATATCCGGATTCCCGGGATCGGTCCGCTTGACACGCGCCGGGTCGGTGACCATCTCCAGCACGCGCGCCTTGGTCTCCTGAGGCGTGGCAGCCAATTCGATGTGATTGTTCAGGCTCTTGCTCATCTTATCTTTGCCGTCAATACCGAGCACTTTCAACACCTCGGTGTGCTTGACCTGCGGTTCGATCAAGGTTTTGGTTTGGTAGCGATGATTGAATGAACGCACGATCTCGCGCGCAAACTCGATATGCGGAGCCTGATCGATGCCCACCGGCACCACATCCGTCTTGTAAAGTACGATATCGGCAGTCATCAGCACCGGGTAGCCCACCAGCCCATAGTTCACGTTCTCAGGCTGTTGACGGATCTTTTCCTTAAAAGTCGGCAGGTCGGTCAGTTTGCCAAGCGGTGTCACCATCGAAAGGAAGGTGTGAAGTTCCATGACCTGCGGGACGTGCGATTGGATAAACAGGATCGATTCTTGCGGGCGAATGCCGGCGGCCAGCCAGTCCAGCGCCATCTCAACCGTGTTCTGCTTCAAATCCAGTGTGGTTTCGACCGTGGTGAGCGCGTGGATATCCACGATGCAGTAGACGCAATCGTAGTCATCCTGCAGCGCGACGTAATTCTGAATGGCACCCAGATAGTTACCAAGATGTTGGCAGCCGGTAGGGCGGGCGCCGGAGAAAACACGTCCCTTCTTTTTTGCCATTCGCTGTTGTTATCCTTCTTTATTAGCCACAGAGAACACAGAGTCCGCTGAGAAAAAGCTCAGTGCTCTCTGTGGCTCTGTGGCTGTATTAGCCTTCAACCATTTTATTTACCAGGCCCACGACCTCGCCTGCTTCGGCGTGACGCTGGGTCGCAAGTTTTGAATAGATCAAGTGCCCGTTCACGCTGACCTCGAACTTGCCGCCGTCCGAAGGGACGAGCGTCAGCGATTCGATCAGATGCTCGAACTGCTTAAGCAGCTCCTCCGCCAGGCCCACGGCCCGGCCGGCATAGTGTCAGACGGCGCAGTAGATGATCTCGATCTTTAGCATGATATATGTAAGAAAATTATAACATGCAGCTCTTATTCCCTTGCTCAAGCTCTGTATGCGCGCTATAATCCGCAGGCTTCATTACAAGGAATTCGCAATGCCCATTTATACGTATCGTTGTAAAAACTGCGGCGCCCAGATCGAGCGCCATCAATCGTTCGACGACCTGCCTCTGACAACCTGTCCCGAGTGCCGCAAGAAGACACTGCGCAAGGTCATCGGTCCAACGCGTGTCATTTTCAAAGGCTCGGGCTTTTACGCCACCGACAATAAATCCGCCTCCGGCAGCAAGAGTTCCAACAGCGAGAAAAAAGAAGAGAGTAAGCCAAAGGAAGATGGCAAGCCGAAGGAAGCGACGAAGGCCAAGGAAGAGGCCAAGCCCAGCACCACCTCCAGCAGCGATTCTTCAGAATAGGATTTCGTCACTAAAACGCCGCAAATATACGCGGCGTTTTTGATTCACGTATATTGTCATCCTGAGTGAAGCGAGGCATCCAGCGCCTCTTCAGTTACTCAGGGCAGGCTTCGAGCGCGCTCACCTTCGTGCTCTTCGTGCCCTTCGTGGTTAAAGCCCTTCGCCTAAGAAACCGCCCTCGCAAGCCGCGCCCGGCCGAGGGTCCAGTACAGAGCGGCGGCCAGCGGAAGCATCGCGAACCCGGCGCTGATATACGCCATGACGTTGAAACCCAGTCCCGCAAAAATGATGCCGCTTCCCAGGCTGCCGATCGCGGACGCCAACCCCACCAACAGATCGTTGAAGCCTTGCGTGCGCGCCCGTTCTGCCGGAGAGAGCTGGTCGGAGAGCAGCGTCGAGCCGCCCACAAAACAGAAGTTCCAACCCAGGCCAAGCAGGAACAATGCCACGCCCAATGGCAGCACGTCCGGTGAAAGAGTGGCGGTCAGGCAGGCCAGCGCCAACGTGACCGAGCCAGTGATAATGACCGGACCACGGCCCCAACGATCGACCAGGCGGCCGGAGAGGATCGAGAACGCGAACATACCGACCGTGTGCGCCGACATGACGATCGAAATATCGCCCAGCCCGTGATCATGCACGCGCATGTGCAGAGACGTGATGACCATCACCAGCACCATCACCATCTGACCGAGCGCCATCGCACCGAGGGCTACCAGCGCCGGAGGTTGACGAAAGATCTCCAGCACGCCGCGCGCGACGCCCGAGGCGGGTCCCGCTTCCGGATGTTGATCCGCAACCTGACGACCCAGATCGCGCGGATCCGGCCGCAGACCGATGAATACCACGAGCGCACCGATCGCAAACAAAATGAAGCTGATCGCATACGCGCCGGCCAGCTCGTCGCCTGCCAGTGGACCAAACCACACGCCTGCCGGTCCGACGATGAATGGCCCAACCACCGCGCCGACCGTCCCACCGAGCACCACATTGGAAATGGCGCGGCCGCGCGCTTCAGGCGGATTGACCTCCGCGGCAACAAAGCGGCCGAGTCCGACCGCCGCGCTGGCGATGCCCTGGAAGACCATGCCGATCAAGAAAAGAATGAAAGACGAAAGCGCGATGGCGTAGAAAGCCAGGGCTGAGCCGAGCACACCTAGAAGCAATCCCGCCACCAATCCCCCGCGTCGGCCGATGGCGTCGAACACGTATCCCCAACCGAAAGCTGCCAGCGCGCCGCCCAACAAATAGATGGCAGTGGGAACTCCCGCCCAACCGGCGTGGTCCGCGAGCTTCTCGCTGACGATGGCATTCAGTGTGGCCACGGCGATGAAACCGGCCGAGGCCAGCGATTG
>CAYUUJ010000013.1:0-13025 GCA_964447845.1 uncultured Anaerolineaceae bacterium | reverse complement strand
GCATGCGAGTGCGACTTGATGCTGGTGGCCGGTGCCTCGCTTGAAGTCCTGCCGGTGGCAGGTCTGCCAATGCAGGCGCTCGATCGAGGCGCACATCTGATCATCATAAATAATTCCTCCACCTACCTGAACGTCCGCGCCGACCTGACCTTTATGGATGACGTTTCCCATATCATTCCCGCGCTCGCCGAACAGGCAATGCATGGCTGAGATCGAAACCCTGCGCCTGGAAGGGTATCGCCGTTTAATTGATATCTCGCGTGACCTGGCTTCCACCCTGGACCTGGACGTCCTGCTGGCGCGCATCGTTTACGCCGCCGCGGAAGTGAGCGGCGCGGAGGCAGCTTCAATTCTTCTATACGACGATGCCGCCAAACAACTTTACTTCCAGGTGGCCACAAACATTGACGAGCCTACCCGCCGCGGCTTGATCGTGCCTCTCGAAGGCAGCATTGCCGGCTGGATCGTCACCCAGCGCAAACCCGCCCGCATTCCGAATGTCCATGAGGACGCGCGTTTCTTCGGGGAAGTGGAACAAGCCACCGGCTTTACGACCGAATCGATCCTGGGTGTTCCCCTGGTCACCAAGAACAAGGTGGTGGGTGTACTGGAGGCGATCAATAAACTTAAAGGGAAATTCTCCGACGCGGATGAATCGATGCTGCTGGTGTTGGGAGCGCAGGCGGCAGTGGCGATCGAGAACGCCCGCCTGTTCCAGCAATCGGACTTGATCTCGGAATTCGTCCACGAATTACGCACACCGCTGGCCTCCTTGAGCACCGCCACCTATCTCCTGCTGCGCCCGGAAATGTCCCAGGAACAGCGCGATCAGATCGTCAACAATATTCATACCGAGACCCTCAGACTGAACGCGCTGGCCTCCTCCTTCCTGGATCTGGCGCGGCTCGAATCCGGCCGGGTGCAATTCCGCAAATCCTCTTTCGACGTGGCGGATCTGCTCAACGAATGCAAGGACGTCATGATCACGAAAGCCGGGGAGGAAAACATTCATATCCGGATCGAACCTTCGAAAGGGTTGCCGGACCTGGAAGCGGACCGCGATAAGATCAAGCAGGTGTTGCTTAATCTGATAAGCAATGCGATCAAATATAACAACCCGAACGGCAACGTGGTCCTGCAGGCGGAGGCCAACGAAAAGGAATTGAGCATCTCCATTCAAGATAACGGTATGGGCATCCCCGAACAGGACCTGCCGCATTTATTCGAGAAATTCTTCCGCGTGCGTGAACATGAATCAAAAGTCACAGGAACGGGCCTGGGGCTTTCCATTTGCAAGCAGATCGTTCAGGGGCACGGGGGACGCATCGAAGTGAAAAGCAAACTGGGCAGCGGAACCGTATTCACAATTTATATTCCGCGTTCGAGTAAAACGCTGCCGCGCCCCCCGGCCTTACCGCATGAATAGAACCGCCGTTTAATGGCATGCTCCCGCCGGGTCGCACGTGTGCCGCTGCGCGAGTGTGCTTGGGATGAAATTAAAAAAACCGTGGCGCCACGGTTTTTTTAATTCTCAATCGCCACCCATCGATCGCGGCCCTGCTTCTTGGCCTGGTAGAGGGCCTTGTCTGCGCGATCCAATAATTTATCCCAGGTTTCCGATCCGAACCTAAATTCGGCGATGCCAATGCTGACCGTCAGAGAAACAGTTTCCTGACCCACCTTGATGCTCAGCTCGCGCATCGCATTGCAAATACGGTCCGCCTGCCGTTTGGCCGATTCGATCGGCGTATTGGGCAGCAGGATGAGGAATTCCTCACCGCCATATCGCCCGGCCGTATCCACTTCGCGAATGTCGTCGTTCAGATAGCGTCGTATTTGCACCTGCAGATTCTGGCCGATCTGTTGCAGCGCTTCATCGCCTGCAATGTGCCCATATGTGTCGTTGATTTTTTTAAAATGATCCACGTCCAGCATGGAAATCGAAAGCGCTGTGCGCTGGCGCTCGGAATACAGAACCGCCGTTTGAAGGGCGTTCATGATCCAACGACGGTTTGGCAGGGACGTCAGCTGGTCTATGTTCTGGACCTCGTTGGCCTGGGCAATGATCGCTTCCAGCTCGATCTGTTTATTGATTGCGATCTTTTTGGCATGTTCGCTCTCCACCTTGAAAAGCCTGACCTGCCTGGTAAGCTTCTGAACCACATCATCGACCGCCTCAGAGGTTACCCGTTCCGCCACAAAGAGCGTTTCGGCATTCGGCAGCGGGATGATCAGGCATTCATAGCAAACGGCATCCTGGGCAGTCCCTGCCAGCAGGTTGATGAGCTGGCGCCCAGGTTGATTGATCCGATGCGCTCTCGTCACCCATTCGCGGAATACGTTCTCCTGACCGGCCGGGAGCACTTCGTAAAGATTCTGGATTTCAGGGAAATTCTTCTTATGAGTTTCGAAGGCAGAATTGAATTCCTTGAGCTCGCCGCGCGGCCCAACCAACACGATCATTGCATGTGAATAATCGAGGAGAGCTTCCATCCCGTAGCTTGCGACGAGCGACCCAAGGGTACGCATGTCTAAATTATAGGAGACAACCCATGGAGCCAGCTTTACAGTATTGAAACCAGGACCAACGACTAATGAATCCCCTACCTGGCTCCCTTACGACCAAACTGCCGTTCCAGCGTTTCGACCGACAGATGGATCATGGTCGGACGTCCGTGGGGACAGGTACGAGGGGACTGGCAGGCTTCCAAGTCGCTGATCAGGGCGCGTTGTTCCTCGGGTGCCAGCACCTGCCCGGCCCTGACGGCAAGTCGTTTGCAAACCCGGGCGGCCAGCCGCGCCTCCACTTCCGTCTGTAATGGCGCTTCATCCTCTTCGAAATCCTCCACCAATGCCCGCAACGCGGCTGATGGATCACTGCCAGTGAAGAGAGCCGGCATGGCCCGCACCTGGAATGCGTTGGCCCCAAAAGCTTCCACTTCAAATCCGAGCTGCCTTAAGATTTCCAGATGACCTTCCAACAGCTGCGCATGTGCAGCCGGCAGATGGACAACCTGCGGCGCAAGCAATGCCTGTGAAGGAATATTCCGGGTCTGTTGTTGGGTCATCAATTTCTCGAACAACACCCGCTCATGCGCGGCGTGCTGGTCGATCAGATACAATCCATCCGGCCCTTCGGCCACCAGGTAGGTCGCGCCGATCTGGCCGATCAGTCTCAGGAGTGGCACTGTTCCGCCGGGTGTTACTAGTTGACGGTTGGCGGTTGACAGATCTTGATCCGCGGGAACAACACGATTTGCACCACCCTCAAGCTGTCCACCGCCAACCATCAACTGCTGATCATGCGCCAACTCCCAGGCAGGATCAATCCCTGCGGTTGAGTTTGTCGAATCCTGCCGGGTGTGCCCGCCCCATATGGTCGTTGCAATGGATGGCACCGGTGCGTAGGCCAGCAAAGCCTTGCGAATCGACCGCTGAACAAAACCGAATACCTTGTCCTGATTCCTGAATCGCACTTCAGCCTTGGCAGGATGCACGTTGACATCCACATTTTCAGGATCTACGCTGAGAAATACAGCCGCCAACGGATAGCGCCCCACCATCAGGAGGGTGTGATAAGCATGCAGCAACGCAGTATTCAACGCAATATCCTGAGTCCAGCGCCCATTAACGAAGAAGGTGATCTCTTTTCGGTTGGAGCGTGTCAACGAAGTGGGGCCGATGAATCCCGTCATACCCAAACCCTCCTCTTCGGCCAGCACTTCCAGCATTTGCCTGGCCACATCCACACCGTACAACGCGGCCAGGATGGCACGCTGGTCGCCGTCGCCCGCCGTTTGCAATGTGACCTTATCATCCTGGCTGAGCTTAAACCTGACCTGCGGATACGCCAACGCGTAGCGTGTAACCCAGTTGTCGATCGCACGGCGTTCGGTCATATCCGTCTTGAGGAATTTCAAGCGCGCCGGCACATTGAAGAACAGGTCTTCCACACGGGCAGTTGTACCCACGGGCATTCCTGTTTTTTCGAGCTTGCCGGCCCGGCCGCCTTCGACCTTCAAACGCGCACCTGCGTGCGCGTCCTTGACACGTGAACTGAGCGTCATCCGCGAAATGGAACCGATCGAGGACAGGGCCTCGCCGCGGAATCCAAGTGTGGAGATATGGAACAGGTCCTCGGCGCGCGCCAGCTTCGAGGTCGCGTGACGCACAGCCGCGAGTTCCAGTTCCCCGGCCGGGATCCCGTGTCCATCGTCCACGACCTCGATCAACACGCGTCCGGCCTGCCGGATCGAGATACTGACCGAGCTTGCGCCGGCATCCAACGCGTTCTCCACCAACTCTTTCACAACCGAGGCTGGCCGTTCGATCACTTCTCCGGCCGCGATCTGCGAAGCGACCTCGGGTCCAAGCAGGCGAATAGGCATGCGAGGATTATAATCCCCGGATGCGTTTCACTACGATTTTTTTTGATCTCGACGATACACTCTATCCGGCCTCCACGGGATTATGGCAGACACTCAAAACGCGCATGCACGAGTACATCCGTGACAATTTCGGTTTTCCTGAAGAAGAGATCCCGGGCTTGCGCGAGAAATATTTCATGCAATACGGAACCACCCTGCGCGGTCTGCAGGCCAACCATCCGGTGAATACCGCGGACTACCTGGCGTATGTGCATGATGTACCCCTGCGCGACTTTCTAACCCCGAACCCGCTCCAACGCTCGGTCATCGCTTCGCTCGGGACCCGCAACCTGATCTTCACGAATGCAGACGCCTCCCACGCCCGACGCGTGCTGACCGTGCTCGAACTTGACGATCTGTTCGATACCGTGGTGGACGTTAACAGCATGGAACCTTATTGCAAACCGATGACTGAGTCTTTCCAGATCGCCATGCAGGCCGCAGGTGTCAGCAACCCGGCAGAGTGTGTAATGATCGATGACCTGCCACGCACAACCCGCGCCGCGCGTGGAATGGGCATGTTCAGTTTGCTGTATGGCCGGAAGCAGGCAAGGCCGGATGCCGACGGTGCTTTCACCGATTGGAGCCTGTTGCCGGGCTTGTTGAATGGGCGTACAGCGTGATCAATAATAAAGGGGGGTTGGGGTCGTTAATGCACCTCAGACACCCGTTTCATCCTCCTCTAATCACGGCATGTTATTTTGTATCTTCATCTAATGGCGTATCCCCTGGAGGAATTCCTTGAATAAATCTTTGAAAGCCGTTTTGATCGTCCTGGCGGTGGTGTTCGTGGGTGTCGCATCCTTCGCAGGGGGCTTTGCGGTGGGACACTTGCTGCCTTTTGCCGGCGCGCAATCGCTCTTTCCGGTCGGGTCCGTAACAGCCCCCACCCCTTCGGCAGAACAACAGGCTGTCACACCCCAGGATTTCCAGACACTTTTCACGCCGTTTTGGGAGGCGTGGAACATCGTCCATGAACAGTACGTGGATCAACCGGTGAACGACCTGGTGCTTATGCAGGGCGCGATCCGCGGCATGGTCGAGGCCCTGGGCGACGAAAATAGTTCATACATGGACCCGGTTTCTTACCAGAATGCAAGCGAGAGCCTCAACGGCGCATACGAAGGCATCGGCGCGTATGTAGACACAACCGGAGACTATTTGACGGTCACCAGTCCGATCCCCGGATCGCCTGCCGAAGCAGCCGGTTTGAAAGCCGGCGATCAATTTGTCGCCATTGACGGCGAAGATATGACCGGTATCGACCCGGAACTGGCGCGGCTGAAAGTCATTGGTCCGGCCGGCACCACGGTCCATCTGACGGTTAAACGCGAAAGTGAGCCCGAGCTGCTGGAATTTGACATACAGCGCGCACAGATCCTAGTCGAGAGCGCCAGCGGACGGATGCTGGATAACCAGATCGCGTATGTGCAAGTGACAACTTTTGGCGATCAGACCACACGTGAACTGCGTGACACGCTGAAAGATTTGATGGCGCAAAACCCCGAAGGGTTGATCCTCGATCTGCGCAATAACGGCGGCGGCTATTTGAACACTGCCGTCGAGGTGACTTCGGAATTCATTGATGAAGGCGTGGTGCTTTATGAGCAATATGGCGACGGCCGGAAGAATACCTATGAAGCCCTGCCCGGCGGGCTGGCAATCCAAATCCCCATGGTAGTGCTTATCAATGAAGGCTCGGCTTCTGCATCCGAGATCGTCGCCGGAGCTCTGCAGGATCATGGCCGCGCCCAATTGATCGGTGTTACCTCGTACGGCAAGGGTTCGGTACAGAATTGGGTGCCCCTCTCCGATAACCAGGGTGCCGTACGCGTCACGATCGCCAAATGGCTGACGCCGGATGGCCGCTCCATTCACGGGCAGGGACTTACTCCGGATGTAGTTGTGGAAATGACGGATGAAGACCTCACCGCGGAGCGTGACCCGCAACTGGACAGGGCCGTTGAGCTGCTGCTCCAACTGATCGGCGAGGCTGTTCCGAATTGAGTAGTTGTAAAGAGACTATCTTGGGGATTAACCACCAAGTCACAAAGGCACGAAGACACAAAGTTTTACTCTTTTGTGTTTTAGAGACTTAGAGCCTTCGTGGTAAGAAACCTGTGATTTCTATTGAGTTCGGTGTATGTTCCAATCCAAGGAGGTAAACGATGTTATTTCTTGATCCCACCTATTTGCTCTTCATGGTCCCGGCCTTCCTATTAATGTCGCTGGCCTCGTGGTATGTGAAATCCTCATACAACAAATGGAGCAAGGTCCCGGCGCGCAGCGGGTTGACCGGGGCCCAGGCTGCCCAGCGTCTTATCTCGAACGTATCCTACTCCACCCAGGAGGCTGCCGGGCTGCGCGATGTGCGTGTCGTGGGCATTGGCGGAAATTTGAGCGATCACTATGACCCGCGCGATAAAACACTTAACCTCTCCCCGGGCGTGGCCAACGAGGCCTCGGTAGCCGCACTGGCCATCGCTGCTCATGAATTAGGTCATGCGGTTCAGGATGCAGAGGGCTATGGTCCGATGCGATTGCGATCCCTGCTCGTTCCGGCGGTCAACATCGGCTCAAACCTCGGCTGGATCTTGATCCTGATCGGATTATTCCTGCGCTGGACCGAAATCGCCTGGCTGGGCGTGCTGGTCTTCTCCGGCGGTGCACTCTTTGCACTGGCAACCCTGCCTGTAGAGTTGAATGCCTCGGCGCGTGCCAAGACATTGCTGGCCAACAGCGGCATCATTCAAGGCGAACAGGAACAGCGCGGCGTGAACACTGTCTTGAACGCCGCCGCGTTGACCTACGTCGCCGGTCTGGCAACTGCCGTGCTTCAATTGCTTTATTACGTGTTATTGGTCGGCGGCATGGGCCGGCGAAGAGACTGACGCTGGAAGAAATAGCACACCGATTTTTTAGCCGGTTCACATACTTGAACCGGCTAATGTTTTAAGTCTTCGAAAAACTGAAAATATTGTTGCCTTTTTTCCTAATCCGCGCCAATCCGTGTAATCCGTGGCTGAAACCTTAAGTCTGGCTGGCGAGGTTTATGAGTATAATATTTTCAAGATGCGCAACTTCCTTTTTGTGATCTTGCTCTTTCTTGGCATTGCGCTGGTCATACTTAGCTTCGGGGAAATCGAAACCATAATAAATACCCTGCAACAAGGAAATCTATGGTTCGTGCTTCTGATGCTGCTGGTGCAGATCGCCTGGTTTTTTGTCATCGGTCGGATGTATCGATCCATCTACCATTTGTTGGACCTGGACGATTCCACCGTCAACCTGAGCCTGGTGGCGGCGGCTGCCAATTTTATTAACCTTGTCGCTCCAACGGCGGGCATGGGCGGCATCGCGCTGTTTGCAGCAGAGGCGCGGCGGCGCGGCCATCCATCCGGAAAAGCGACTGTGGCAGCCGCACTATTCCTGCTTTTTGATCAAGCCGCTTTTCTGTGCATTCTTGCACTCGGGCTGATCGTCCTGTTCCGCCGCAACCACCTGGCTGCCGGCGAGATCACCGCCTCCCTGCTGCTGTTTGCCAGCGCGTGTGTGTTTGCATTCGTACTTTATCAGGGCTATCGTTCCGCAGACAGGCTTGGGAATGTGCTGGCAAGGATGGCGCACTTCGTAAACAGACTGTCCAGGCCCTTGATCCACCGCGCTTATCTCAGTGAAGAACGCGCGCACGAATTCGCGCGCGAGATCGCGGATGGCTTTTCCGGCCTGCCGCAGAAGGCGCGCAGATGGTGGGTGCCGATCCTGCTCGGTCTGCTGAACAAGTTGTTATTAATGGGGGTTCTCATGCTGGCCTTCCTATCATTCGAGGTGCCCTTCTCCGCAGGGACCATTGTCGGCGGATTCTCGATGGGCTACTTGTTCCTGTTGGTATCTCCCACGCCTTCAGGGATCGGCGTTGTGGAAGGGTTGATGCCCTTGGCATTGAGTTCGTTGCGCGTGATCTGGAGTCAGGCTGTTATTATTACGCTCCTTTATCGGGCGTTCACATTTTGGATTCCATTGGGGGTGGGCGCGTGGGCATTCCGGTTGCTGCACGGCCGAAATGCAAAGATCGAGCCACCTTAGGCGCCCGGGGCTCAGAATTGATCAGGAGCCGTATGGATTTGATACAACCAGCACAGCGGAGGCGCGATGGACGAGCAATTTGAAGCTCAACTCTTAAAATATGCCCAGGAATCCGATCCGCAGGAACGGCTTAAGATCGAGGACGGATTGTGGAAGGACTTTGGGGCCGTCAAAGCAGTCCTGATCATGGACCTATCCGGTTTTTCGTTACTCACACAGAAGTATGGGATCGTTCATTATTTATCGATCGTGCGCCGCATGCAATTGACATCCCAGCCGATCATCGAGCAGTCCGGCGGAACAGTGGTTAAGTTCGAAGCCGATAATTGTTTTGCCATGTTCGACGAGCCGTTACGAGCCGTGCAGGCTGCGATCGCCTTGAATACAGCCTTTAACGGGATCAACGTGTATACCGAAGAGCGTTTTGACATCCGCATCTCCAGCGGCATTGATTATGGGGATGTATTGCTGATCGGCGGGCCGGATTATTTCGGGGCCACGGTCAACCGCGCCAGCAAGATCGGTGAAGATATTGCCCAGCCGGGTGAGATCTTGATCACCAAAACCGCCTTCGAAAAGATACCCGCTGCCGCGGGCGTCCAGGGACATTCATTGCGATTGACCGTTTCAGGCATCGAGTTGGACGCGTTGTCCATCCAATATTAACGTAGTATGTCCGTGGCTGGTCTTCTCTCTCAATGGCAGGCGGACCGCGAGGTTTCCGCGAACTTCACCGCCTGGCGGACTCTCCCGCCGCGCCCCGCGCAGATCGAGCCTTTCCCGGACGATCTGCCTGCCGCGCTTTCCCAAACCCTGGTGGCGGCTGGAATTCATGCGCTTTATTCCCATCAATCCATTGCCTGGAGCCAGGTTCGCGCCCGCAAGAACATTCTGCTCTCCACCGGCACGGCCAGCGGCAAGACTCTGGCGTATAACCTGCCGGTGATCTCCAGCTTGCTGGAAGATCCTCAGTCTCGGGCGCTGTATCTCTTTCCCACGAAGGCGCTTGCACAGGATCAGTTGACGGTGGTCGGCGGGTTGTTAACCGCAATTACCCGCGAACCGTCAACCACCAACCTGAGCGCAGCGATTTATGACGGCGACACCCCGCAAAAGGACCGCGGCTCGATCCGTAAAAACGCCAGGATCGTGTTAAGCAATCCAGACATGCTGCATACCGGCATTCTGCCGCATCATACCGACTGGAGCGAGTTCTTTACCCATCTCAAGTATGTGGTGGTCGATGAAGCTCATACATATCGCGGTGTATTTGGATCGCACGTCGCGAATGTAATGCGCAGGCTGAAACGGGTGGCCCGATTTTATGGCGCCCGGCCGCAATTCATCCTGGCCTCGGCTACCATCGGCAACCCGCGTGAACTGGCTGAGGGCTTGATCGAAGAGACCTTTCAGTTGATCGACAATGACGGCTCTGCCCGCGGCCCGCGGCATTTCCTGATCTACAACCCGCCGGTCACCGACGAGGCGCTGGGTTTGCGAAAATCATCCCTGCTTGAAGGCGTTCGCCTGGCGCAGGATGTGATGGCACAAGATATACAAAGTGTGGTCTTCGCGCGCTCACGGCGCAGCGTGGAGATCATCCTCACTTACTTGCAGGGCGGCGATCCACATTTACCAATTACCAATCACGAAGTCCCCAATGGGGGAAAATCTCAAAACTCAAATTCCATCCGTGGTTATCGCTCCGGTTATCTGCCTCGCCAGCGCAGGGAAATTGAAAAGGGGCTGCGGGATGGAACTGTCAAGACCGTGGTGGCGACCAACGCCCTTGAGCTCGGCATCGACGTCGGCGGGCTTGGAGCGGCGATCCTGGTCGGTTACCCGGGAACGATCGCCAGCGCGCGCCAGCAGGCCGGCCGCGCAGGCCGCGGTTTGGATGCTGCGGTGGCAGTCCTGATCACATCAGCCAGTCCGCTGGATCAGTTCCTGGCGCATCATCCTGAATATTTCTTTGAGCGCTCGCCTGAGATGGCGCTGGTCAACCCGGATCATTTGTTGATCCTGCTCGAGCACCTGCGCTGTGCCATCTTTGAATTGCCATTTGAAAAAGGCGAGGGTTTCGGCCGCCTGTCGACTGTGCAAGTGGAGGAGTTTTTACAATTTCTGGTCAGCAACCAGGAGGCGCATCTCTCCAACGAGAAATATTTCTGGATGGCCGATCAATATCCAGCCGCAAATATTTCGCTGCGCTCCGCTTCACCGCAAAGCGTCGTCCTGCAAGCCGTCCGCGATGAACAGCCTTTCACCGTCGGTACGGTGGATGGCGGGAGCGCGGTTTGGATGGCGCACCCGGGCGCGATCTATCTGCATGAAGCGCAATCCTATTTTGTCGAGAGCCTTGACCTCGAACAGGGTGTCGCTCATCTGCGCGCCGCGGAGAGCGATTATTACACCGAGCCGCTTCGAAACACGACCGTGGAGGTTTTATCCGCTTCCGCACAAGGGGCCGTCCCTGGCGGGGAAAAAGTTTGGGGCGAATTGCAAGTCACCACACAGGTGACCGGCTTCCGCAAACGCCGCTGGTATACGCATGAAAACCTTGGGGAGGAACCGCTCGACCTGCCGCCCGCCGAGCTCCAGACCACCGGTTATTGGTTGACGCTCTCCGATCAGACGATCGATCGTCTGCGCGACGCCGGGGCCTGGTCCAACGATCCCAACGACTACGGCCCCGAATGGACCAGGATCCGCGAGCGTGTGCGCGCCCGGGATAAATATATTTGTCAGGTCTGCGGCGCCCTCGAAGATGGCCCATCGGCTGCGCTCAGGACAGGCCGCCAGCATGACGTGCATCACAAGATCCCTTTACGCAGCTTCACCTCGCTGACCGAAGCCAATCGGCTGGAAAATCTCGTGACGCTTTGCCCATCCTGCCACTATAAGGTGGAACAGAACGTGCGTATGCGCAGCGGACTGGCCGGGCTGGCGTATGTGCTCGGCAACCTGGCGCCGCTCTTCTTAATGTGCGATCCCGCGGACCTGGGCTCGCATGTCGAGCCTGTACTATCTGCTTCCTTTTCGAATCCCACCGTCGTACTCTATGATCTCATCCCTGCCGGCATCGGGTTCAGCCAGAAGTTATTTGAAATCCACGCGGAATTGGTCCAGCGCGCGCTGGAACTGGTCAGTCAGTGCGAGTGCCCCGATGGTTGCCCGTCATGTGTGGGGCCGGGTGGGGAAAATGGCATGGGTGGCAAAGCCGAGACGCTGGCTATTCTCCAGGAATTGACGCGCGCTGTATAAAAATCAGGAACCGATCCAAGGATATTGTTATGAAGAATCGCAATTTCGGAAATTTTCTCACAAACCTGGACCAGCCCATGCCACTACCGGAGAAACTTTATAAATTAAGCCGCAATCTCTGGAGAAGGATCGTACTCGGGAAAAGTTGCTGCGGTCATGACGGCGAGCCGGGCTGCTGAGGGATCGAATCGCCGTCCGGTTCGGACGGCCACCATCACGAACATCCGCATTCCAATGATAATCACCATCATCATGATCATGAATAATTCTTCGGCGCGGGACATTGCCGTTAACGACAGGGGCGCAGCATGCGAGGGTTCTCTGCATCTTCCGCCCAGCGCGATGGGTTTGAATAAATGTAATTGATAATTCGTCCATGATCATCAGAATTACGGATGATATGCTCGTAATAATTCCGCTGCCAGAGTTTCCCCATAAAAGGCGTCCATCCGAATTCCTTCACGCCCCTGATATATGTGTTGGTGGTCATGGTTTTGAACCATTGAACCATTTGGGAGATCGCGGCATTTGGGCGGACACGTGGCACATCCGGGCGGACACGTGGGTCCGCCCCTACAAATTCATGTATATCCGTAGGGGCAGACCCGTGTGTCTGCCCCGTATTTTCAAGATGGGTTTTGGCCCCAATTACGATCACCCATGAAAATGATTTGGCATCACAACAAAGGCATCATTGGATGCTGATGAAAATTTCTCTGGCACCTTTTGCCACCATCCAACGACCATTTCTCCCGCGGCATTCAATTTCATCTCCTCGCCAACGATCTCGCCTAATAGACATTCGCGATCGTGTACTAAGATGGTGATGAAATAAGCACCAGCTTCGGAATAATCATGCCCCTTCAAACGAATCGAACGGCGTTGATGAATTTGTGGATCAAATTTCATGATACCCCCTAACTACATATTGTCAAAACCTATATGGCACTCCACGCACCTCATGCAACTCCCCGCCAACTTCCACATTCACATGGACAGGCAACAACTCCGCTGGTATCCCCGTATCCGGCCGCCAGATCCGCCCTTGCTTCACAACAATAAACAACCCCTCGTCATCGCCCATGGCCGTGAACTCGTCGCTGCGCTTGTCTTTGAAGGGTGAAATACCAATCCGCTCCTGGAGTTGATCCACCAACCCTGGAACGTCTGCCGCGGCCAGCCCGATCTCGCTGACACACAGAATTTGTCCGCCACCGAAAGGCTCGGAAACGGGATTTTTCAGTTCAT
>CAYUUJ010000012.1:0-13580 GCA_964447845.1 uncultured Anaerolineaceae bacterium | reverse complement strand
ATCTTCAACTGGCCGGATTGAAATTCATAGAAGCGCGCGATCAATTTTGCGATCGACGATTTGCCCGCGCCGGTGTGTCCCACCAGGGCCAGAGTCTCTCCGGGCGCGATGCGCAGGCTGAAGTCCGATAAGACCGGTTCTTTATCGATATAACGAAAGTTAAGTCCCTCAAAGGAAAGTTCGCCTTTCAAACGCGGTACTTCGCGCTTCTCGGTCTGCACCACGTTCGGCTCGGCGTCGATCAACGCGAAACAGCGTTCCGCTGCTGCGAGGCCCGATTGGATCTGCGCCCAGAAGGCCGAGAGATTCAGGATCGGGAAGAAGAACTGGTCCAGGCTCATGATGAAGAGATACCAGGCGCCCACGCTGACGATGCCCTCGGCCACACTCAACCCGCCCGCGTATACCAGGATGCCCACGAACACGCCGCCCAGCGCGTTGAGCACCGGGAATACCAGCGAGAGCACCGCGCCGCGCCGCACGTTGACCTTGTACGAAGCCTGGTTGGAGGCATCGAAGGTCTCGAAGATGCTGCCCTCCTGCCGGAAATTCTTGGCGATCGAGATCCCGCTGACGGTTTCTTTGATGGCCGCGTTCACGTTTGCCATGGCTTGCATGCCGCGCCGTGTGACGAGCCGCGCCAGCACCCGGAAGCCGGCCGCCACCGCGAAGATGAACGGCATGAAACCCATCAACAGCAGCGCCAGCTTCCATTCGGTGCGGAACAGGACGGCGCCCAGGATCACCGTCTGCACGATCTGCGAGCCCACGTCCGTCACGATCACCACCAGCTGGCCGAAGTCGTTCGTGTCGGACGTGATGCGCGACACGATGCGCCCCGACGAGAACTGATCATAGAACGACAGGTCGTGCTCGGCCGCCGCGCGGAAGGCTTTGGTGCGCAGCTCCAGGACCACGTCCCCGACCGCCCGCACGACCAGGCTGCGCCGGATCCAGTTCAAGCCCCAGCTTGATACGCCGACAACGGCCAGTCCCGCGCCGACAAGCGCGATCGCCTGCATGGACGGCTGCTCATCCAGCAGGTCCACGATGCGCGCCACGATCACCGGCAGCGCCGCGCCGATACCCGCCATCCCCAGCACCAGCGCTGTGACCCACGCCAGGCGCGTTCGCTGCGGCTTGAAATACTCGACGATGCGCCGCGCTAATTGGCGGTCTGTATATTGTCGGTCGTATTTTTCTTCGTTGAGTCCGGCAAAAAAAGCCATGGTTACAATTTACGATTTATGCCGGAAGAACACCGGCACCTTCGGGATTTGCGATTTACGATTGGTGAAGACGGTTTGCGATATTGGTTAATGGATAATCGATAGTCGACATTCGTTATTCGATAGTCGACACTCGATTGTGTCATCCTGAGAGAGCGTACTTTGCGACCGAAGGATCTCATTTTGGCCGAGAGGAGATTCTTCGGTCGCCGAGTACGGCTCCCTCAGAATGACACATCATAAATGCTTTTCGAATATCGACTATAGAATATCCTTCCTCGCTCCAAATGCAGTTCTTCTCTCATCCCAATTACCTAATTCCTACTCCCTAATTACCTAATTCCTAATCACCTACTCCCGAAATATCCTCGAATACGCCTCCGAGCTCTTCATTAACTCCTCATGCGATCCCATCGCCGCGATGCGGCCTTTGCGCAGGACGATGATCAGGTCCGCCCAACGGATCTGCGAGAGACGGTGCGTGATGATGATCGTGGTGCGGCCCTGGGCGGCATTCGCGATGGCGCGCTGGATCTTATCCTCGGTGGCCGAGTCGATGGCCGAGGTGGAATCGTCCAGGATCAGGATGCGCGGATCGGTCAGGAAGGCGCGCGCCAGCGCCAGCCGCTGTCGCTGCCCGCCGGAAAGCGTCACGCCGCGCTCGCCGATCACGGTCTCATACGACTGGTCGAAATCCAGCACGAAGTCGTGCGCCTGCGCCGCGATCGAGGCAGCCACGATCTCTTCCTGGACCGCGCCGGGCTTGCCGAAAGCGATGTTGTCGCTGATCGAGCGCGAGAACAGGAAGATGTCCTGCTCGATCATCGAAATTTGCGAACGCAGCGCGGCCAGATTCCAATCGCGCACATTGATGCCGTCCACCAGCACCTCACCGCACGGCGCGTCGTAGGTGCGGTTGATCAACTTGACCAGCGAGGTCTTGCCCGCGCCCGTCTGCCCGACGATCGCCACCGTCTGCCCGGGTTTGACTTTGAACGTAATGTGCTCGAGGATCATTTCGCCCTCACTCCCACCCTTATCCCCTTCATCGTTCTTTCCTCTTTCCTCTTTCCCCTCTTCACCTAGCGGTTCGGCAGGCTCACCGCGGCGATTGCTGGAGAGAGGTGAATACTCAAAACACACATCCCGAAACTCGATCTCGCCGCGAATGGCGCCCGCATAACCCGCCGCGTTCTGGTCCAGGATCGTCTCGCGGTTCATCAACTCCAGGATGCGGCGCGCGCCGGACATCCCGGATGAGATCTGGGTATATGCATACGCGGACGCAAAGGTCGGGAACTCGAGCATGCGCAGGATGCCGAAGTAGCCCACCACCGCGCCCACGTCGATCAGCCCGGCGCGGAACAGCAGCAGGGCGTGCACCAGACCGCCCGCATACGCCAGGCCCAGCAAGAGGACCGGCGTGAAGCGGGCTTCCAGGTCCCCCTGGCGCACAAAGACCTCGCGCACTCTGCGGGCGTTGGTCATAAATCGATTCACTTCCGCGCTTTCCTGGGCCGCGCCCTTCATCACCTCCACGCCGTCCAGCGCCTCCGAAAGATGCGTGTTCATGATTCCGAAAGTCCGGCGCACCTCGTCCGTGATGGGCGCCAGGGACTTCAGATATCCGCGCAGCGCAACGAAATAGGCGATTGTGAAAATGGCAGGCGTCAGCAGCAGCGCCGGATGATAGCGCGGCGCAAAGAAGAACGGCATGACGATGAACATGAACGAACCCACCACCAGGTTGACGCCCGGACTGAACATGAAGTTGACCTCGCGCACGTCGTTGGTGGCGCGCGCCATGGTGTCGCCCACCGGCTGGAGATTATGGAAGGTCATGCTTTTGCCGAGCAGGGATAGATAGAGTTCGTCGCGGATGTCGCGCTCGAGCTTTTGCGCCATCAGCTCTGCGCCAAAGTTGCGTCCGAATTGCAGCACGCCGCGGATGACCTGTGAGATCGCGATCGCGAACGCCACCGGCAGTAGTACGCCGGTCTCCGGCGGGGATTTGAGCATGGAATTGAACGCGTCCCCCACCAGCACCGGCACCACACCCGCCAGCGCGGCATTCCCCAGCGCGCCGACGATGATCATCACGCCGATGTACCAGTAGCGCGCGGCGTGCGACCACAACCAGCGCAGCGCTCCGCGGCGATCGTTCTTATGAGTTCGTACCAGCGTAAATTCCGCGGGGGTTGTGAGGGAAGACATCGAAAATGATTTTACCACCGCGGAAAAATGCTCTCCTCTGTGTCATCCCGTAGGGGCACGGTCCTCGTGCCCCGGTCCTCGTGCCCCGGCGGCGATGCGAAGTCTCTTCGTGCGTTTCATCCTTCGGCCGAAGTGAACCCTCCATTTCGTGTCACGAAGTGAGGGAACTAAGACTGCAGCGTAGCTGCAGACTGCGACCGAAGGATCTCCTCTTCGCCTAAAAGAGATCCTTCGGTCGCCGCTCGTGGCTTCGCCACGTGCTTAGCTTCCTCAGGATGACACAATCGGGAGTTTTATCGGATGACACAAATGAAATGTAGGGGCGACCCAATGGGTCGGCCTTGACTTGGCAGGCGTGATCAGATTAAGAAAGACAGCCCCGCGAAACGCGAGGCTGTCATATTGTTTGGAAAATAGTGAAGGTCTTCGCAGGTTTTTTAAGCGTGCATCAACATCTCCGACGCAACATGCTCTTCGCCCAACACACGCGACAGCGCCTGCAGGCCGCGCATTTGCAAAGCCCGGATGGCGCCGGCGCGCTTGCCCCCTAAATCTTAAATACAGAGCGATTAACGCTCATTAAATTCTCTCAGAATCTGCGTAACCGACTCCACGGTCCCGTGTTTGTTAATGTAAGGGGCCCGCGGGGCCTCCAAACCCAATACTCTAAAGGAGAGTGTAAAATGGCTTTGATTGGTGCATGGTGTATCGCTCTGTTCTTTATTTGGTACGGTTTGGCTGCCTTTGTGGCCGCGCTCAATACTGATATGTTCCGCAAGGTCGGCGCAGTACTGGCGTTGGTTGGTGGTGTTGTAAGCCTGCTCGGCCTCTTGGGCATGTAGTCGTTTTCTAATAAAGTGACAGCCCCGCGCAATGCGCGGGGCTGTCTCGTTTAATATCTGATACGATGCCTGCTGAAAGTCCCGCGCTAAGTGCCCGGATCTTTATGATCATATTTTCGCTGCGCTGATCAGCTCGCCGCATTGGATCGAATGTTGACCCCAGCCGTCCTGCTCTTCCAGGCTCCAACAGGCGGAGAGCACCGCGTGTGCGATTCCCCAGGCTTGCACATAGTCCTGTTCGAAGCCCAACCCCTCGGCCAGGATCGCGATCCGCCGTTGTGTCACCTGCACGGGATCCGGCCGCTCCAGTAGATCGAACGGGTTGATCAACAACGGACCCACCTCATAGCCCGCCTGACCGACTACACCTTTCGGGTCGATCACCAGCCAGCCGCGTTCCGAATCCAGCACATTGTAATGATGAAAATCTCCATGCAGCAGGACGTCCGGCCGGCCCTCGGCGAATAGATCGCGGACCAGTCCCTCGGCTTTCTCCACCATCTCAAGCGGCAGCGGACCCGTCCCGCCATCGAAGCGCGCCCGCAGCTGCTTCAGGCAATCGAACCATGTCCTCAGCGAAAGGAACCTGCCTTCGAGCGGCGCCGGCCGCCATAGTTTACTCATCACCTGCGCGGCGATGCGGGTGGCTTGTTCGTCATCTTCCAGCTCGGAGAGCATACGGCCCGGCTTGAGTCGCTCGAGCAGCAGCATCCCCTTGTCTTCCTCGGAATCCAACAAACGGCAGGCGCCCTGTCCATCATACAGACGCAGGGTTTCCATTTCACTGGTCAGTTCCTCGTTTGGCACGCCGAGCTTGAGGATCACGGACTGCGTATTTCGTTCAGCCGTGGCTACAAAATTGTAGGAGAGATTATCCACCGGCACGATGTTCGACAAACCCCAGCGGCCGGCTGCGGCCTCGATCAAGGACGGCAGATCGTTAAGAAATTTTTCACCCCTACCCTCGAACGCGCCGCGCATGTTGGCAATGAAGGATTCAGGAAGGTTCATGGGAATTTACGATTTCCGATTTCCGATTTACGATTTCCGATCGTGTCACGAAGTGAGGAAGCTAAGACTGCAGCGCAGCTGCAGACTGCGACCGAAGGATCTCTTGGGGCGGAGAGGAGATCCTTCGGTCACCGCCCCTGGCTTCGCCACGGGCTTAGTTCCCTCAGGATGACACAGTGTTTTCGAATATCGATTTACCATTCCCGATTTGCTCTGCTGCTAATTTGCTCTTTTGCTGATTCGCTCATTTGCCTTTTTGCTCTTTTGCTTTCCGCCTTCTGCCGTTTTGCTCTTTTGTTTTTTGTTTTTTGCATTTCGCCTTCTGCCTTCTGCATTCCGCATTCATCATTCATCATTTATTCAATCGCAAACTAACTGAGGGCTGTCCTTCTTTCCGGAATTCCAGCACCTCCGGGTGTGCGCGGGCGTAGTCGCTGATGCCGGCGTTATCCCAGGACACGCGTCCTTTGACATAGATGGCCTGGAAGTGTTCGTTGTGGACGCTCTCACCGCGCAGCAATACGCCGTTCTTGATCTCGCTTTCGAGCGCGCCGGCATTCGCCTCGGCGGCTTCCAGCAGCGGAAGGTATTCCGTTTCAAGCGCATCCAGCTCGGGCTGGATTTTCTTAAGCAGCTCGGCGCGTTTTGATTCATAGTTAAGGCGCGTGAGGTCCACTGCGGCGCGCAGGTCAGTGAGACGGTTCAGCTTGTCCACGATATGTTCCCTGGCCGGCCGTTCGCCGCCGCGGCTCAACTCTTCGAGCGCGATGCGATGCAGGTCCTTCTTGAAATCCGCCAGCGTCGTTTTATAGCGACACTTCTGCATGGCTTCGCCCTCGGCGATCGCCGCGTAAGACGGGTCGATGCCCAGGGCCTGCGCGGCGGCCTCGATCGCGGAGGCAGGTTCACCGTCCAGGCCGAAGCGGCGGGTTAAGAGTCGGAAATACAGATCCTTCTCCTCCCACGCCAGCCGTTTGCGGACGACCTCTATGAACTGTTCGGCGATCGCCGCCAGGTGCTGTGCGCGCAACTGTTCCACCTGCGCGGCTTCAAAGCCCAGCGAACCCAGCAGTCCGCTCAGGGTGGTCGCTTCAGCGTGGATCGCGCTCAGAATATCGTCCAGACCGTTCAATTGAATTTTGATATCCATCCCCTATTCTCCTTTCAAATTACTGACTTCTGAATTCAGCATTCATCATTCACCATTCATAATTCAGCATTCATCAATTTGCATTTATCCTTCATCATTCATCATTTTGCAATCTGCATTTATTCTATTCCGGAAATAATTTTCCAAAAACTTCCGGACAATACTTCTGCACCATCTCGGATGACAGACCGTTCTCTTTGCAGATCTCGGCATACAGACCCACGGACGGGCGCCGGATGCGTTTCTGGGTCTCGAGCTCCAGCCCCCATAAACCGAAGCGCTGCGTCCAGCCGCGGTCCCACTCGAAGTTATCCACCAGCGACCAGTGAAAGTAGCCCCGCACCGGCCAGTTGAAATTAACCCCCCGCCAGATCTGATGAACGTGCTGGGCGAGATAGCGCGGGCGCATGCGGTCGTCCGCATCCTCCACGCCGTTCTCTGAAATGATGAGGGGTAGATTCGGATAAGTGCGTACCGCCCACTTCATGGTCTCGAACAGACCCTCGGGAAGGTTGGCAAGAAAACGGTTATCGCTGAAGTCGCCGCCCTCGGGGTAGTCGCTGTGCGTAAATAATTCCTTGCGGTTGCGGATGTTGAATGAGATGGTATCGGCCGAATAATAATTGATTCCCAGATAATCCTGCGTGCCTTTCGCCTCCGGGATGGCCGCCTTGCCAATGGGTGTCTTCATCACGCCCGTGCTGATGGCGGATGGGAAAGCCATATTGATGCCTGCATGCCGGATATTGCGCATGAGGGCATCCAGCGGGGACCAGGCATGTTTCGCCACCATCGGCCGGTAATGTAGGGCATAACCCACACGCGCTTCCGGTTGCACTTCATGGATGGCGTGATAGGCGGCGGCATGTCCGCGCAGCAGGTTGGCTTCCACTTTAATCGCGAATTTGAGGTCGTTAATCCCGGGCGGGAACGCGCCGTTGGCATACCCGCCCAGGGCATACACGTTGGGTTCGTTGATCGTCACCCACAGGTTGACGTATTCCTTCAACGCCTCCACGGTCTTGCGCACGTATTTTTCGAACAACGGCACCACGTCTTCCGTTTCCCAGCCGTGAAGCCCTGCCGAAGGCTCGGTCAACCACAGCGGGTCGGTGAAGTGGTGCAGCGTCACCAGGGCGGTCATGCCGCGTTCGCGCAGGCCGCGCAGCATGGCGCGATAGCGTTCCAACGCATCCTCGTCCCAGCGATCCGGCGCAGGCTGGATGCGGCTCCATTCCACCGAGAAGCGGTGCGCATTCTGACCGGTTTCCGCGGCGCGGTCGAAATCCTCACGCCAGCGTCCGCCCCACCAGTCGCAAGCCAGGCCCGATCTGCCATTGGTGTGACCTTCCTCTTCCCATTTCCACCATTGGTTGTTTGTATTGTTCCCTTCCACCTGATGCGCGGCCGTGGCGGTCCCCCATAAGAAGCCGCGCGGGAAGTGATAGGTTGCTGAAGGCACGTAAACCTCCTAAATCAATCGAGGCATTGTAACGCGAAATGGGATAAGCGCAGATTGGCAAAGTATCTTGTCATCCTGAGGAAGCTAAGACTGCAGCGCAGCTGCAGACTGCGACCGAAGGATCTCCTCTCTGCCAAAAAGAGATCCTTCGGTCACCGCCACTGGCTTCGCCAGTGGCTTAGTTCCCTCAGGATGACACAATCGGTAATCTCCAATTATTTCCGCGCCAGGAATGCCAGATATAACGCAACGGACCCGGCCACCGCGGCGTTCAGCGATTCGACCTGACCGCGCATCGGGAGTTTCAACAGGATGTCGCACTTCGAGCGGACCAGAGGCCGGATCCCTTCGCCCTCGGACCCGATCACCAGCCCCAGCGCGCCGCGTAGGGGCGAGTCTTGACTCGCCCGCACAACAGCCGGTTCCACCTCCGCCCCGGCCTGGTCCAGTCCGACGATCCACACTTCCTCGGCCTTGAGCGCCTCGATGGCTTGCGCGAGATTCGAGCGCGCCACATGCAGATGTTCGCTCGCCCCGGACGAGGCGTTGACCACTGCCGGTGTAACCTCCACGCTATGCGCCAGGGGCAGGATCACACCGTGTATTCCCACGGCTTCGCCGGTCCGCAGCAGCGCGCCGAAATTATGCGGGTCGTTGAGCGAGTCGAGCAACAATACGAAAGGGGGTTCGCCGCGCTGCTGGGCAAGCTCCATGATCTCGAGCAGGTCGCTGTATGGATATGCGCCCACCTCCGCCACTATGCCCTGATGATGTTCATGCACCTTGTCCAGCCGGGCGCGCGGGGCGCGCTCCACCTTGATCTTGCGTTCCGCAGCCAGCTTGAGGATCTCTGCCAGGCGTCCTTTCTCCTGGGCGCCCTCCGCGACCAGCAAACCGAAGATCTGCCTGCGTCTGGCACGCAGTGTTTCGTAGACGGCGTTGCGGGAGTAGAGAAATTCCTTCATCCTGGAGCCGGTTCAGGCGTGGAACCACCGGTCCAGAAATTATACCGGATGGATTTGTATAGACAAATCTGCATTTTGGCCTCAAAAATGAGAAACTTTCCTGAATCGAAAGTGTAAAACATAGTGAAGTCGGACTCAATTCAGATTTTCAAAAAGGAGAATGTCAATGGCTACAAAGAAAGCTTCGAAATCCGCGAAATCACAGGACTCTTCCGCAATGTGGAAGTGGGTCTATGTGATCGGCGTGGTGGTCGCGGGCGTTACCGCCGCGATCGGATTCGAGAACGTCATCCTGAGCTGGGTGCTGTTGCTCGCCGGCCTGGCGGTGGGGTTCCTGTATTTCGACTCCGCTGACGTACAGAACTTCGGCCTGCGCTACCTGATCCTGGGTGCCGTGGCCGCAGCCTCCACCGCGTTCCTGGCCGTCCTCGGCGGCGCGGCAGGTTACATCACCGGTTTCCTGAACGGCTTCTTCAATTTCCTCGGCCCGGTGGTCCTCGCCCAGATCATCATGTACTTCTGGAACAAATACTTCGGCGATATGTAATCAGTTTCGATCAAAAAAACCGTCCCGCGTTCCGCGGGACGGTTTTTTGTTTTACGTTTTTTGTTTTACACTTTACGCTTTACACTTTTTGTTTTACGTTCTACGCTTTCCGTTTTTGTTTTTTGTTTTTGCTTTTTTTACTTGACCCTCCGCTCAGAGGCGGTCTGAGACCGCCGTGTTTTACAGAGGAGTCGCAGGGTCGCAGACCCTGCGGGAGCATGATGATGCGCAAGTCATAAATTATTTTATAAGACTTACACTTCTTCAAACAATTTTTTGTTTTCCTTCACCCACTTGAACAATCGCTGGATGCCTTGCTCCAGATCGACCTTCGGCTTCCAGCCCAGGTCGCGTTCGGCTTTGCGTGTGTCCGCATAGAAAACGCGCTGGTCGCCCGGGCGCCAATCGTCGCGCGCCACTTCGATCGGATGCCCGACTAATTTTTCAAGGATCGGTCCGAACTCGGCCCACACGGCCAGCACGTTCTGCGGACCGCCGCCCATGTTGTAGACTTCGCCGCTTACTTTATCAATTCGCTCAACAGCCGCATCATACGCATTCAACAGGTCTTCCACATACAGCATGTCGCGGGCTTGTTTTCCGTCTCCATAGATCGTGATCGGGCGGCCCATCACGGCCGCGATCACAAACCATGCCATCCATCCCTGGTCCTCGACCCCGAATTGGCGCGGGCCATAGATCGCCGACTGGCGAAACACGACCGAGCGCAGGCCATAGATGCGGGCGTAATCGTGGACATATTGATCGCCCGCTCCCTTCGAAACCCCGTACGGCGAGTGAAAGTCCAGCGGCTGAACCTCGGAGCAGCCGTGCGGCAGGTCCGCGTAGCGCCAGCGGGTGGGCTCCTCCTGCAACTTGACGTCATCCATCCCGCCGTACACTTTATTGGTCGATGAATAAATAAAAACGGGTTTGCGTTCCGAGAGGCGCGCGGCTTCCAGCATGTTAAAGGTGCCCAAGGCGTTGGCTTCGAAGTCGTCGCGCGGGTTAATGACCGAGGTGGTAACCGCCACCTGCCCTGCCAGGTGCACGATCACGTCCGCTTCGCGCGCGGCCTCCCTCAACAGGTCGGCGCTGCGCACATCCCCTACGATCAGATCGTAGGCGTTCCTTCCGAAACTTTCCTCCAGCCAGGCGACATTGCGCGGCGCGCCCGCCCGGCTGAGGTTATCGAAGACGGTCACCTTCTCGCCGCGCTGAATCAACCGGTGAACATAATTCGAGCCGATAAATCCCGCCCCGCCCGTGACAAAATAATTTTTAGCCATATTCACGTTATCTCCGTTCCGTCCGCCGAAGGTCAGTTAAAAATCCGTTGAAAACCGTTCATCCGCTGCAAGTCCGCTTAAGTCCGCTAGTCTGTTTAATTGTCCGCTTGAGTCCGTTCGAGTCCGCTTGTCCGTTTCGCGAAGCGGTCCGTTGAAGACCGACCACGACCGATACGAAGGAAACATTGTTTAATCGCTTTCGGAGAGCGTCGCTTTGTCCCTGAAGCGCATCAACTGTTGATAGATTCCGGAAAGCGTCTGTCCTTCACGGGCCAGCCCAAGTCCCCCGATCACGCCGCTGTTCAGATAATTATAGAAGCGCGCCACCAGGGCAACCGTGAGAGCCGTGGACTCATCCCCTGAGAGCAGGGCCAGCGCGCCGCCGAACGCACCCTCGAACGTGCCGACCGCGCCGGGCAGGGACGGGATCGCTCCGCCAAAAGCAGCCGCCCCCAGGCCGAACATGCCCCACATCAACTGGGCCTCCGGAAAGAATGCCCGGATCATGCAGTAATAAGAAACGAGCGCAATGCCCCAGTTGACCGTCATCCAGAACAGGAAACGGGCAAACAGCCAGCCGTCCGTGAGCACCGCCAGGCCGGCGAAGAAAGGTTCCACCAGGCCATCCAGTTTTTGCAGGACCGGCCAGCGTTGCGAGGTTCGATGGAACATATCCAGGGCCCACTGACGATTGCGCGCCACGCCGTACAGGCCGAGCAGCCCAACCAGCACCACGGCCCCGACGATGATCCCGATCCGTTGCGAGCCTTCTGCTCCCACCACGAACGGCAGCGCCGCCAGAAAGACGATCGCAGAAAAGGCCAGGTCTACAGCGCGCTCGATCACGATGGTCGGGAGAATTTCGACAATATGTAAGTCGGACTTGCGGCTCAACAGGAAGGCGCGCCCGATCTCGCCCAACCGGAAGGGAAGAAAATTATTCAGCAGATACCCTTCGCCCACCGTGAAGAAGACATCCTTATATGTGGCGCGCTCGCGCAACAGCGTCCGCCAGACGATGGCGCGCACGGCCAGCCACAGAAAACCGAGCAGCATGGCAAAAGTCAAAAGGGCGTAATTCGCCGTGCGGATCGCCTCGGCCATGGCGCCGAAGTCCACGAAATACAAGATGGCCGCGATCAAGATCAGGCTGATGAGCGCGCCCGGCAACCAGCGTTTTGAGTTCTTCAAGAATTGCGCCATAATTTTTTGGTAGGGGCGAGGTCTTCTCGCCCCGGGGTCATCCCGCCCGGGCGACGTTCCGTCGCCCCCACGGTTTATTTTTTATTCCTCTAGTTTCAACACCGCCATGAAAGCTTCCTGGGGGATCTCCACATTCCCCACCATCTTGAGCCGTTTCTTGCCGCGCTTTTGTTTCTCGAGCAGCTTCTTCTTGCGCGAGATGTCGCCGCCGTAACATTTGGCGAGCACATCCTTGCGGGTGGCTTTGACGTTGGCGCGTGAGATGATCCGTCCGCCGGCCGAGGCCTGGATGGCCACATCAAACAGCTGGCGCGGGATGATCTCCTTCAGCTTGGTGATCAAGCGCTGGCCTTTGTGGAAGGCGTCCTTTTTGTGAACAATGGCCGCCAGCGCATCCAACGGATCGCCATTCACAAGGATTTCCAGTTTTTGCAATTCGTCCGGCCGATACTCCAGGAACTGGTAATCCAGCGAGGCATAGCCCTTGGTGCGGGATTTCAACTCATCGAAGAAGTCGATGATGATCTCGGAGAGCGGGATCTCAAAATCCAATTGCACGCGATGCGGTGCGGGGTATTCCTGCTGTTTGAAGACACCCCGCCGCTTGGTGACCAGGTCCATGATCGGGCCGTAATAATCGGTGGGCGTGATGATCTCGATCGTCATCCACGGTTCGCGGACCTCGGCCACCTGCGCTTCGTCCGGCAGGGTGGCCGGGGAATCCACCAACACGGTCGATCCATCCAGCAGCACGACTTCATATTCAACCGAGGGCGCGGTGAAAAGCACGTCCAGCAGATATTCGCGTTCCAGGCGCTCCTGGATGATCTCCATGTGAAAGAGACCCAGGAAGCCGGCGCGAAAACCGAAGCCCAGCGCCTGGGATGTTTCGGGTTGAAAGGTCAGTGACGCATCGTTGAGCTGCAGTTTATCGAGCGACTCGCGCAGGTCGCTGTAATCATCCGCTTCCACGGGATAGATCCCGGCGAATACCATCGGCTTGGGGACGCGGTAGCCGGGCAGCGGCTCGGCGGCCGGCACGGCGGCGCGCGTGATCGTATCGCCCACGCGGCACTCATGCACCGTCTTGAACCCGGTCGCGATATAGCCCACTTCCCCCGATCCCAAATTTTGAACGGGTTTCATGCCCGGCGCGAAAATGCCGATCTCGACCGGCTTCATGTCTGTTTTAGTGATCATCATGCGCAGCACGTCCGTGGATTTGAGCGAGCCTTCCATCACGCGCACGTAGGCGACGACGCCTTTGTAGGAGTCATAATGTGAGTCGAAGATCAGTGCGCGCAAAGGCACGCCATCGGCGTCCTTCGGAGGCGGCACGCGCTCGACGATCGCCTCCAGGACCTTATCCACATTCAGGCCATCCTTGGCCGAGATGCGCAGGACCGATTCGGCCGGGACCCCGAGCAGGCTGGCGATGTCCTCGGCCACCTCATCGGGACGCGCCGCGGGCAAGTCCACTTTGTTGATCACGGGGATCACTTTCAGGTCCGCTTCCAGCGCCTGGTACAGGTTGGCCAGCGTCTGCGCTTCGATACCCTGGCTGGCATCCACCACCAGCACCGCGCCTTCGCAGGCTTTGAGGGCGCGGCTGACCTCATAACCGAAGTCCACGTGTCCGGGCGTGTCGATCAAGTTAAGCTCGTAACG
>CAYUUJ010000011.1:0-13676 GCA_964447845.1 uncultured Anaerolineaceae bacterium | reverse complement strand
GCGGCGCGGACGTGAACAAGGCCGCCGTCCTGCTCTACGAGGCAGAGAGTAAAGAGCGTCTGCTTGGAAGCCTGGTAAAAGTGGTCTCTCGTGAACTCCTGGGCCACTTTGCAGACGAACTTGGTTCAATCGCGGATGGTAAATTACTCTACACCAGGGAAAGCCCGGATCAAACCCCAAGCGGCAAACATATCGACATCCGTTTGAGTTGGTCGGTGGTCCCCGGTCATGAGGACGACTTTTCCAAGATCATTGTCTCAGTGATTGATTTAACAGATATCAAACAGGCACAGAAAAAGATCGGACGGCAGCTCGAGCGTCTCACATCCCTGAGCGAAATAGACCGGGCGATCAGTTCCAGTTTCGATTTGCGTATTAGCCTGGCATTCCTGCTTACACAGGTTACCAGGCAGTTGGACGTGGACGCAGCGGATGTGCTCCTTTTCAATCCGAATCTCAACACGCTGCAATTCGCGACTGGACACGGATTCCGCACCCAGGCGTTCGAGCACTCGAAAGCGCTGCGGCTCGGAGAAGGAAATGCAGGCCGCGCCGCCCTGGAACGCCGCATTGTTCATATTTCAAATCTGGCGACACAAAGTGATAATCCCCGCTTACAAAGAGCTCTGCCGGGGGAGGGATTTATCAGCTATTACGGTGTCCCACTGATCACAAAAGCAGTGGTGATGGGTGTGCTTGAGATCTTCCATCGCGCGCCACTCAATCCAGATGCAGATTGGCTGAACTTTCTCAACACCCTGGCCGGACAGGCCGCCCTTGCCATTGACAATTCGAACCTGTTTAACGGCTTGCAGCACTCCAACCTCGAACTGACCCTGGCCTACGATGCCACCATCGAAGGCTGGTCCCATGCACTCGACTTGCGCGATAAGGAAACTGAAGGCCACAGCCTGAGAGTGACGGAGATGACCGTCAGACTTGCGCGCGCATTCGGATTGGGTGAGGCCGAATTGATTCACATCCGGCGCGGGGCATTACTGCACGACATCGGTAAGATGGGCGTACCGGACCCTATCTTGCTTAAACCCGGCGCGCTGACCGATGAAGAGTGGGTCTCCATGAAGAAGCACCCAACCTTTGCCTATGAAATGCTTTCCCCCATCAGGTACCTGAAACCCGCGCTTGACATTCCTTATTCTCATCACGAGAAATGGGATGGCACCGGGTACCCGCGTGGTTTGCTCGGTGAACAGATCCCGATCGCGGCGCGCATCTTTGCAGTGGTGGACGTCTTCGACGCGCTCACCTCCGAACGGCCCTATCGGCCTGCCTGGACGAAGGATAAGACCGTTGAATACCTGCGTGCCGGGAATGGGACGCATTTCGATCCAATGGTAGTCGATGCATTTATCAGGATGATCAGCTGAGCTTGATCCGCCAATCGATCGATTAAACAAGCGAGGCTCTACGCAAGAGTTACGCAGACCCTCGCTCCTCATGCTTCACTCGCAAGCCAGACTATTTTTTGAAGATACTCAAGGGCATATAGGCAGAGACGATGAAATTGGGGGCATCCACGATCTCGCTGATCTTCAGGTCGGCCGCGACACTGCACAACACATACGCCTGGCTGCGGGTGAGACCGTAGATACTGATCAACCAGTCGATCATGTAACGTGCCGCGTTCCTGGCGTTCTCCATCAGATCCGGGCCATGGGCAGTTGTGGCGTGGTAGCCGGCTGTGTCTGCTTTGGAGAGCGGACTGGGGGTTTCGAATTGCGCTTCCTTAACTGAGAGATCTTTGCGGACGCTGAGGCGCAACGTGACAGTCATCGGAGATTCGATCCCGGTGCCGCACAGTTCTCCGTTACCCTGTCCGCTGTGACAATCACCGCACGAGAACAAGGCTCCATCCACGAACACAGGCAACCACAGCGTACTGCCTTTGCGAAGATCGCGAATATCCATGTTGCCGCCATATGGACCGGGCGCAATGGTTGTAACGCGGCCGGGCTCTTTTGGAGCCACGCCCATGCAGCCGCAGAACGGCTCGAAGGGCAGAACGATATCCTTGATTCCGAAATGACACTTCTCCCCTTCCAGTTTCCAATGATGGATGAACGCAAAATCAAAATCGTCTGCTAACAGGCCGAAATGCTGCAGATGCCCGCTCCAGGCCCAGCCTTTATGTTTGTAATCCAGTATCTCCACTTGCAACGCGTCCCCGGGCTTGGCGCCTTTGACATACACCGAGCCGAGTAAAGCATGGATGGGTTCGAACGCGATATTCGCCAGCTGTTCATCGTCCCAATCGGGCGTCACCTGTCCGCAAGGTTCAGGACAGTCAAAGACCACCGTATCGCCGGGCTCGATCTCCAGGCGCGGCGTAACCGAATTGTCCCAAAAGGGCTGCGTGACCGAACCATCCAGTAAATGTTCCTTCATGATATATTCTCCTTCCGCATCGGATCAACGTCTCAATAAACTCAAAATGAATTGCTCACTAGGATTTTCGAGGTGCAGATATGTCAAATACAAACCGCCGACCAACACCAGGACCAGGACTGCCAGGACGAGGTAATCTTCGCGTTCGAACTTCAATTGGCGGCGATAGGTACGCGCGCCTATATTATAGTCAAATCCGCGCGAGAGGATGGCGACGGAGATATCCTGTGAACGCTGCAGCGTGGCCAGGAAGATCGGCAGCAGCAAGGCTGTCAACACTTGCATACGACGGACCAGATTCTTCGGCTGCACATCGTAGCCGCGCGCCTTCTGTGCGTCGGTGATGATCTCGGTCTGCTTCGAGAGCAAGCCCACAGTTGCAAATCCCAGGGTGAGAGCCATGCCCATCTCCGGGGGAAGACCGTGGCCGGCGATCTTTTGGATCAGATAGGCGGCCAGGAAAGAGGCCAGCAGGATAATCACCGTCCGGGCCGCGAGATCGAACGGCAGGCCCTGGATCTCCTCGGCCCGGGTGAGATGCGCGATCACGAACAGGATCGCTCCCAGGATGAGCGTGACGCCCAGCTCCTGAAGCAGCTTCTGGCTTTGTTCGCGTTTCGTGATGGTCAAGGCCAGGTCCACCGGCGGTGTGGTGTATAACATCAAATGCACGGCCAGTACCACGCTGAAAAAGCGGAAGAAGACCGCCAGCCCGCGTACCAGTCCCTGCACAGTGACCGGGATCCAGTTCTTGAACGGGATCAGATAAAAGAGGAAATAAGAATCTTCGGCCGTAAAGAAAAGGATCTGGAACATCGAGAAGGTCAGGAAGACCACGATCAGGATGCGCAGGTTCGAATTTAATACCTTTCGTTCGACGGAACGCCTTCCCAGCCAATACAGGGTTAGGAACAGGATACCCATCAATATGGGATCCACGATCACGATCGCCAGGATCGTCATGCCCACGAATAACAATAATTTGGTGCGCGCATCCAGGCGATGCAGAAAGGACCTGCCTTTCTGATATTCAATCGCCATGCGAAGCCTCCACCATTTTGTCGAGAAAGCGCTCCAGTTCATCATATTTGACCGAGGAGGCAGGCAGGCCGTGTTTGCGAAGGAGCAGCGCCAACCTGGTGATCTCCGGCAGATCGAGTGCATTGGCTTGCATCAATTCCAAATTGGAGATCAACTCCAGGACCGGTCCATCGAAAGAGATCTGACCCTGCTGCAAGACTATGGCGCGGCTGGCATACGCAGCGGCATAATCCACCCGGTGTGTGATCATCAGAATGGTTGTCCCCAGGTCGTTGAGATTCTTGAGGATCCCGAAGATCTCTTCCGTCATCTGCGGATCCTGGCCGGTAGTGGGCTCGTCGATCACCAGGATCTTCGGATTAAGGGTCAGCACTGAGGCCAGCGCCAGCCGCTGCCTTTGTCCTTTGCCAAGGTCGAATATCTCGGCCTCGATCCAATCCAGCATATCCACCAATTCCAGGGCGCGCTGGACGCGTCCGTCGTATTCGGCAGGGTCGATGTTGTGTGCCTTCAACCCGAAGGTCATCTCGTCCCGCACTTTGAATGCCACCAGTTGATGATTCGGGTTTTGAAAGCAGAAGCCGATTTCCTGAGTCAGTTCGTGCGTGGGAGTGACTGAAACGTCCTTGCCTCCCACGACCACGCGACCTTGCGCCGGCTGCAGCAGGCCGATAATATGCCGCGCCAGCGTCGTTTTTCCGGAACCGTTGCGCCCTAAGATCGCCACCAGCTCGCCCTGGTCGATCGTCAGATTAACTCCCTTGAGCGCCGCGGTTTTGACTTTGTAACTGTAGTGAACATTCTGGAATTCGATGATCGGGGAGGAGGAAACACCACCGGGAACCGGCGGCTGGCTTGCCATTTCAACGACACCCAATGTTCGTCGGGCAGTCAACTCATTATAGAATTTTTCGGCGGAGAACGTCGTCAGGGGCAGACCAAATCGATCGGCGAGGCGGATAACTCCCGGTCGCGTAAAGACGCGGGGGATGTCCCCTGCCGCGAGTACCTCTTCCACCGTCCCGTCGCGCACGATCGCCCCCTCGTTCATCACCAGCACGCGGTCTACGAGCGGGAGAACTTCCTCCAGTGAATGTTCGACGATCACCAAAGTCTTTTGGCGTTTTTTTACCACCTCGATCAGCACCTGTAGGACATGCAAACGGCCGGCCGGATCGAGATTGGCCAGCGGCTCGTCCATCACATAAATATCGGGATGCATCGAATAAGTGGCCGCGATGGCGCAGGCTTGCTGTTCCCCGCCGGATAGATTGTGCGGCTCGCGATCTTCAAACCCCGTGAGACGCGTCGCTGATAAAGCATCCGCAACGCGCTGGTTGATCTCAGCGCGCTGCACCCCCAGATTTTCCGGACCGAATGCCACCTCATCTGCCACACTGCTGGTGACCAACTGACTCTCAGGGTCCTGGAACACCATCCCCACCAGCGAGGCCAGTCCCCCGATGCGCGCCTTACGAGTGTTATATGAACGGACGATCACTTCGCCGGTTAATTCGCCTTCATGATAATGAGGCACCAGTCCGTTGATGCAGCTGCAGAAGGTGGTCTTGCCGCTGCCGGCCGGACCTGTGACGAGGATGATCTCTCCCGGGCGGACCGATATGTTAATGTCACGCAGCGCGTCTTTATGCGCGCCGGCGTAGCGAAAGGATACGCTTTGAAATTGGATGTCGTATTCCATGCTGAGGGTGAAATATAACCCAAGTCGCAACGATCAGGTTGCGACTTGGGCAGATCGAATTGTTTGTCGAGGGAAACTAAATCGATATTACCAGAGTGGACGGCGGAAACGCTCGGGCAGGGCCGCCATGATGATCGTGGTGACCGTGGTGGTGAAGATCATCTCGGGGATGACCGAGACTTCCAGCACACCCAGGAAGCCGAGGAAGGTGCCGTTGGCGGGATCGGGGTAGAACAACATGATGCCCGCCACGAACAGAGGCACGACCACCAATGCATAATAGCCGATCACCTGCAGGACCCACAGGACCAGCGATTGGATCCGGTTCTGGTTGAAACGCCAGCTCAGGTTCTTGTAGACAAACCCGCTGTATATACCCCCGACGATGTGCGCGAGCAGACTGGCCAACGGGATACCGGGCTCGGCGATGCCGGCCAGAATACCGATCACGATCCCGCCGATCGGGCCGGTGAGGGAGGCGCCGATGGTGGTGAAGACCTCACGAGGGTCGGTGACGACCGGTGTGCCGGGGATCGGGATGGTGAGGCCGGCCAGGACGACGGCCAGCGCCGCGCCGCCGAAGGCCGCAGCCACACCTACCTGGCGGGCAGAAAGAATGGGACGGCGTTCACTTTCAACAGACATTGAGACCTCCTCCTAAGCGAATGGGTTTGGACTTTCAAGATGGTTAACCCTGAGGAGCAGGAGAAGTTACAAGGTTTGGATACCCCTCTGGGGGAGGGGATGACGGGTTATGTAACGCGTAGGGGCGACCCCCTCCGCCCTTCGGGCACCTCCCCCAAATACACAAGCATACATATACTATCGCACAAAATTTTAGATTTGTATTTGGGGGAGGCCGGGTGGGGGCTCAACTCCCCGGTTTTAATATCTCCCGCTCGGCTTGTTTGATCTCATCAAATATCTTTTGAACGTCGGCTTTCATTTCCGACGTGGCGCTCGGGGTTTTGGGAATATAGATCACCAGGTCATAGGCCTGGCGTAATAGATCCTTGACATTCGCAATATACGAAAAATCGTTCTTGCCGAGCCCTTCGTCAGGGACCGGCACTTCCCGGGCTTGCTTGATCAGCTCGCGCGCCAATTTTACGCGCTGGGCTGCCGGTAGGTTACGGACTCGCGGCATCGGGTTCTCCTTGGGAAAATATTCGGTTTATCGTGAGGGAAGAGAGATCACCAGCCACCAGCCGGCACCGTTGGGGTCGCCGTTATGCTGCCAGGCATGCCAGACGCCTGTGTCACCGGCCCAGTCGGCTGATTCGTTTTTCCCTGTCAGGGGATTATTGTAATGGATGAGGACTGCATTCTCCCGGGCCGGGTCAACGGTGACCCCCGTCACAAGGACAAAATGAGCTTCAGAATCCGGGTCGTCCAGCCGGGTGAGGACGTCAATGATGACCGGTTCGCATACGTGCAAATTCTGGACCAACAATGCCAGTCCCTGAGTAGATGAGACCACATTCCCGGTTTGGACGCCGGTTGCATAATGCCGTGCGATCTTGACCATGTTGGCCGGACTGGTGAAAGGCGGCAGGTCTTCCGTGAAATATCCATCCGCTTCGGCGTATTCGATCACCATCTGCTCGCTGACCAGGGTCTCTGGGTAAGCGTAGTTGTAGGCCATCACGATGGCGGCTTCCCCGCAGGAAGTGGTTTGGGATTGCGCCAGGGCCGGGACTTGTAAATTGATCGGCTCCTGGCGGGCCTGCCAGGCAACATATTGACCGAATAACGGTGTGAATCCAACCAACGCCCCACCGACAAGGATCAGGGAGCTGAAGATAACCACAGGGGAGTATCTGTTGGATTTCATTTTTATTCTGACTTTCGACGGTTGCGTGCGTGACTTGCTCTTATTAATCATAACGATTATCGAAAAAATTCATTATCTGGCGACGTCGTCTGCCGCGTGCGCACCCGAAAGGTGTAGGGGCGACCCAATGGGTCGCCCCTACGGCACATCAATTTATTTTGTTACCGCACGCCCTACGAATTACTGAGCGCCTTTTTGCCATTCTCGGCGGCGATGGAAACGCGATCCAACTGCTCGACGGCAATCTCTTTACCGCGCTGCTTCAGTTCCTCGGCCTTGCCGCGCGCCTCGGCGGTGACTTGCTCGGCCTTGGACTTGGCGGTCGTGTAGGTCTCCTGCACGGTGCCTACGGTCTTTTCACGCAGCTCCAGCGCCTTCTGCTGCAACTCTGCACGGGTCTCCTTGCCGGACTTGGGGGCCAAGAGCAACATCGCGCCGGCTCCCAACAGGCCGCCGATCAGGAAACCGGCCAGGGTCGATCCGCCGTTGCCATTCTCATGTTTGCGATGGACTTGGGGTTCATATTGATTGGTCATTGTATTTCTCCTTCTATATGGATGGAATCAAGCTCGTGCACCTGAAAAATGGTGTGTACTTGAATATACGTTCAGGATAATTTATCGTTATGAACGGTTGATTAGCCTTGGTTAATATATCCGGAGTCCAACCACAGAGATCACAGAGAACACGGAGTCTTTAATTTTCTCTCTGTGAACTCTGTGGTCTCTGTGGCAAAGCTCGATATGCCCCACGATTCCAGTATAATCTCACCCATCAGGAAAGGAATTCAACATGGGACTCTTCGGAAAAAAGCCCGACAAAAACGCACCTGTTCTCTCTGCGGATGAGGTAAAGCAGCGACTGCTCTCCCTCAACCGGGACTCGGCCCCCTGGCGTATCCTGGATGGCTCCGCCCAAAACGTGGACTTGATCGCCGAGTGGAAGATCGTGGATGCTACGTGGTACGAGATCTTCGCCAAGGCGAACCTGACCAAGATCTTTCGCATTTATATGAAACTTGACCCAGCCAAGCACGAAGTGCGCGCCAAAGACGAGGAATACACGCTGGAATGGCGAGCCGGCGTGCCGGCGCTCTCGATCTCAAAGACCAAATTCCAGGGACAGATGACCTCGGTCGAGTTTGGCACAGCCTATGCCTTCACCGAGGAGCTCAAACCGGGACAGGTCTACAACTATCGCTTCAGCACCAATGAGATCAAAAAGCCCATCCAGGAGGCTGTAGCGGCCAGCGGCTGGAGCTACAAAGGCGTCGCCTTTGGAAAATTATGAATAATAAAAGCCCCGGATATACCGGGGCTTTTTCTTGCCTCTACATCAGGTGCTCTTTTTTCGACTCGGAATAACTCCCCAAACCCCAAACAGGGAAAGCGGCAAGTATCTGATGGAGCAAACAACTACTTTGAGTTCTATATTGCTCAATTCATCAGTTATTCGATCAAGGTGATTGACTTTGATAGAGTTTGTCTATACAATGTTCTAAACTAAGGAAATCCTGTTTTTTTGATTCAATCAATAGGAAATAGGTACGACAGTAGAGGATATTATGAACAACGATAATCCCAGTTTAGATAAGATCACGGCAAAGCTCGACGAGCTAATCATACTAATGAAACATTCGATAGCAATTCAACTTTATCTATCAAAGGTGACTCAAGATGATATAGCAAAAAACCTGAATTTGTCCAAGACAACAGTTAATCAAATGGTAAAAGGTATAAAGAAGGAGTCATAAATGGACAACGACGTCACACTATCCGATCTAAATAGGAAATTAGAAATACTAATAAAATTAATAGGCTACCAAACGGTGGGAAAAATGACATTAATCGAAGGAGCTCCACTCCTGCGCCGTCTTGGATTCACTCCGACAGAAATTGCCTCTATTTACGGAAGCAATGCCAATGCAATAAGCGTTCGTCTCGCTGAGGCAAAGAAGAAAACTAAAAAGAGGTAATTCTTGATAAAACGCGAAGTGCGCGAGAGCCTCCTCGCCAAGCTAAAGATTACAAAGCAAGCATTAAGTCAAAGAGCTGATCGCTTAAAAGACAAACATGGGCCTATGACCACTGACGAGGCCGTTTATATTATTGCGCATTTAGAAGGAATAGATCTTTCCAAGCATCTATCGCTTGAAAAGCTGGATCGTGTACGCTCTATGATTCCCAAAGAAGTAACGGAAAAACAAAAGTCGAAACTAAGGATCTCAACAAGCTCAACCACGAGAAGGATAAAATATGCCAAAATAGTCTACCCATTAGTAAAAAATACATTTATTAAAAAAGTCAATGCACTTGGGGAGGGAGAATTTCAAAAAGTATTTGTCTTAGAGAATTCAATACGGGCATTGATAAAGCTGAGGCTGTCTTCTGTAAACAAAGATAATTGGTGGCCAAACCTTATTCCAAAACCGGTGCTAGACAATGTAGAGCGCGTGATTAAAAAGGAGACGAAACACCCTCACCGACAAAAAAGAGGCGAGGAACCATTAATGTATTGCAATTTCGATGATTTGAAGAAAATAATTATCGACGAAGATAATTATTTGCATTTTCAGGATGTAATAATTGACCCTGGATGGTTCAGGGTCAAAATGGAAGAAGTTTATATGTCGCGAAACAATTTAGCCCACAGTATTCTTCTTACAAAAGATGATATCGCCAGCATCAATTTGTTCTACAACCAATGGGCGCGATTGATGGAATCTGCGGGAATAAAATAGTAATAATCACATTTTACTCTAAAATCCGAATAAAATTGCATTCCCCATTCCCGCGGCTGATATCTGGCAGCTAAATAAATATATTTCTTTATTCGCTTTTAAGAGTTTAAAAGCAAATGGTTTACCTAGGTTATATATTTACCTGAGTGGAGGTCTCTTAGTTCATCTGGCTTAGCGCCAAAGACATTCGTTCCTTTTCTAACATAGACCTTTTCGTTAAATTGATATACATTCCTCTTATTCCATGGCGGCACAATAATAAGAATAACGGTGCTGCCTAAAACTTGCACCACCTTCAATTTGACCGTTGCAGACGGGGAAATAGCACTTCGAACTGAGTTTTGCAAAGGCTGATCCAGCTTTTGCATTGACACATCGCTTCCTTCAATTGCTCCATCATCCTCTATCCCGTAAAATATTATTCCACCTCGATGGGTGTTCAACATTGCGGCTATTTCTTTGGTAATTTTCTGCACGTCGGTACCTTGTCTCTTAAATTCATATAGTTGATCTTCGCCACTTTTGGCAATTTGAAGGATTTCATTTTCGTCGGGAATTGATAATGGCTTAGGAACTCGAGATTCGTTCCTTTTTTGTAAATTTTTTGGCATTTTAGTGTTTTGAATAGATTTGTCAGGAAGCTTCGTTGGTACAGCAAAGTAACGTAGAGAAATAGTTCGCGCCAAAGGCACCTTCTCAAAAACAGGAAAGCCATTCTTTCTTACTTCGACTCCCTTTTCAATTACTGGCTGAATCAACCCGGCATCGGATAAAAGCGTTAGGTCTCGACGCGTGTTGTTAATATGCCTTTTTACTATTTTTGAAATCTCAGCAGTGTTTCTCCGACCACTAACGGCCTCAAAAATCCTGAGGCGCTCGGGCGCTTCGGCCATAATAAAACGGGCGCGAAATATTAATTCCTGTAGATTATCCACTTCAACCTTGCCTAATTTCTATAAACCTAGCTCTTTCAGGTCAATTACCTTCACCTTTCTATCCTTAATTTTGGTAGATTCAATTAATATGCCTTTCGTAAGCCAATCCTTATATAAATCTGGGATCATACTTTTTGAATTGATGTTTAACAGCTTCATCAGCTCATTTATTCCCCTGCTTCCATCCGTCAACTGGTAAATCTCTTTCTTTCGATCTGTATTCAAAACCTTATCGAAATATCCTCTGGCATTTTCAAAATTCGATAGCTTCAACCAAAACAAAATTTTGTCTAATCTTTCTAAAACTAAATCTACCTTATCCTCATCCATTTTACTTATTCTCCTGAGCTATGAGATTAATTTCTTTTTTAGACAAACAATGGGCGACTAGTAATCGAAGAAAGTTGTAATGTTCATTAAACTGCCTATTTGCATGCATGGTCTCCCCTTACTTATTCTTTGCTATCTTTTTCTTCCCTGCCTTGGCTTCCGCTATTCGAGTATTCACCGCACTGGTGGTACTACCTAAAATAGAAGCTATTTCCACCTGAGTCAATCCAAATTGATAAAGTAATGGTGCCGCCTCCGAGATTTTCATGCCTTTTGTAAGGATGGAAGCATCAATCCTAATTAATACATTCAACTTTTCTACCAATAGTTTTTGTAATTTCTCATCCATAGTTTCCTCCTTTTTGGAAAGCCCCTAGAAAAACATCTGAGAAATTATTGCATGAAAGCGAACATTTTTCAATAGGCGGCACTGAGGACAGTATTGCAGTTTTCAGAGCTAAATTATCACAAAAATCTTAGCCCAGTATTTTCCAGTAACAAATCGGACAATCGGAAATCAGGTCTCTTTCAATGTCATAACTCTCCCCTCTCTGCCCAACAGTCCGTATATCTTTGTTTCATTGTTCTATAGAATCACTTATTATTTTCCATACAGATTTTGTAGTCCGCTTCTCGTAATCCTTCGCCACCTGCTCCAGCTAGAAGTGAACGATGTTGAACGCCAGGAGCGCGCCAAGCACCAACAGCAGGCCTACCGAAAACCAGAACTGGACAGGTTTTTCTGTCCGCGTCATTGTGATATTCTGCTTCCGCGCACCTTGGGATTGGGAAAGCCCGATGCTGCCTTTAGAGATCGAATACGCTGCATATAAAATCCTGCCAATACCGACAATTCCGCTTAGAGTAAACATTTTACAATAACCTCCTGGATCAGGTCTAGCAAACCGGACCTCTCGACGCCTTCGTGCCGCGCAGCATCTTCTCCACCACCTTGAAGTCCACATTCTCCGGCTTCCTATAGCGGATCGCGCCCTTACCTGCGTCACAGCCTGTGAGCTCGCCTTTATAGGCTTTCATCACGTCCGTACGCAGAATGTAAAGGGTGACGTTATTTTTCTGGCTCATGAAGCCCACCTTTACCACCCCATCCCGCGCATAACACGGTCCGCTGTAATCCATCGACTCTTTGAATCCGGTCAGGTATTTGAGGCAGTACGCACGCATTTTCGTGAGAACTGCCCGCCTTTCGGCGGGCACCTCTTTAAGATACTCGGTTACGGTTTTGGCTGTGCTTTGCATGTTTACATTTGTTGCCCGTAGGGGCGACCCAATGGGTCGCCCCTACGATAGCCGGCGTGCACGCCGGCTATCGATATTTTATTCAACAAGATTAATTAGCATTCACTGAAACCGCACGCATAACATTTCCGGCAGCCCTCTTCATTCACCACCGCAGCCTCGCCGCACTCGGGACACAAATCCCCGATCTTGAGACTTGCACCGGTCGGTGGTTCAGGTGTGCCGATCACTTGTGACAGACTTGCTTGCGCTTGCGCGCCGCCATTGCCGCCGTTACCTCCATTGGTCTTCTTTTCTTCGGTATTGACAGCTGGTTGGTCCGCCTTCTCGCGCAGATACAGGTCCAGCACGCGGCCGACGCCATCCGGCAGGGACCGCACGCGGTTCGGGCCGAAGCCCAGCGACCGTCCGCCGCCGATGTCCATCAACTGGCGCACGACTTCTTTCATGCGCTCAGTGGGTACCACCGGGCTCGACAATCGCAAAATGTACGAGATCAAGCGGCCGATGGCTTCCGACACCGCGGCGGTCTCAGAGCCGGCCTTGGCGGTGTTGATGAACGCTTCGAAAGGCTGGCTGTCACCGTTCTCGTTGATGGTGATGAAGGCCTTGCCGAGCGGGGTATCCACGTTATAGGTCTTGCCGGTCAACGACTTGGGACGCGGCTTCTTCGTCTCGGTCCACGCGGCAGGCCCGGGTGCGGCCGCGAGCGTCGTCGCGGGCGGCGTGACAGCAACAGGCGCCTTCTTGTCCGCGGTGGCTTTCGTCTCGAGCACCACTTTGTCGCGCGAGCCGGTCACGTACACAGTGATGCCCTTGCAACCCAATTCCCAGGCCAACATGTAAGCCTCGGCCACGTCCGCCACAGTGGCAGTCTCACCGAAGTTAACAGTTTTCGAAAGCGAGTTATCGACGAATGCCTGCAGCGCGGCTTGCATGCGCACGTGCTCCTCAGCAGTGATATCGGCCGAGACCACGAAGGTATTGCGCACTTTCTGCGGGATCTCGTCGATGGTCTGGCAGGTGCCCTCGCGCATAACCTGCTCGACGACCTCCTGCCGTTTCTCTTCGCCAAGGCCGAGCGACTTAAGCGCCTCATCGAAGCGCGGGCTGGCGTAAGTGAGTTTCAGATCCTTGCCGTTGTCGTTGACGTGCCGGTAATACGCAAGCGCGAAGACCGGTTCGCAGCCATAACCTTCGCAGCCGGCGACCGTGGCGATCGTGCCGGTCGGGGCGACGGTTGTTTGTGCGGCGTTGCGAATTCCGTGCTGCTGGATGCCGGACTGGATCGCGTCCCACCGGACCGCGGGCCTGTTCCAGTTATGCTCATACGGGACCAGCGTCTGAGGCGGGTTCCATTTCATATCGGCCGCATCGTAGATGCTGCCTTTGATGGCCGGGAACGCGCCGCGCTCCTGCGCCAGCTCG
>CAYUUJ010000010.1:0-13927 GCA_964447845.1 uncultured Anaerolineaceae bacterium | reverse complement strand
TGGGCGATCCCGAGTGCCAGATGCCTTCGAGACGATGCCCGCGTGTGCGCATGATGACAGGCGCGCTTTGTCCGCCGGCGGTACGCCAGTGCAGGCAGGCCAGGTCATCAGACATGATCTGGAGCGCGTACAGCACATAATCGAGATATTGGATCTCGCAGATCGGCCGCAGACCGCGCAACGCCATGCCGATCGCCTGCCCCAATATTGTGGCTTCGCGGATACCGGTGTCGGTCACGCGCCACTCGCCGTACTTTTCCTGCATGCCCTTAAAACCCTGGTTCACATCTCCCAGCCTGCCCACATCCTCGCCGAAGGCGATCAAACGTGGTTCACGCGCCAGCGCCGCGTCGAAGGCTGCGTTGATGACCTCGAAGCCCATGCGGGTGGGTGAATTCCCCGAATAGACGGGTTTCACCTCCCGCACCTTCAATGCATTTTGCGTATATAGATGCGAACCGTAGCGGGTGAGATTGACTGCTTCCTGGTCGTTCTTCCATTGGACCAAAATTTGCTTGGATGGATTCTGTTCGTTGCGCAGGATTCGCAATGCTTCGTGCGCTGTGGCATGGATGTCCCGCCTCAACGGCACGGGGACGGCTGCCAGCCGTTCTTTGAGGTTGTTCAAGTCTGAGGCGTGAGTCGAACTCCCTGCGATCTCATCCAGCATATCCATGACCTGGCCGCGTTCCTCCAGGATGGGGGTCAGATATTCGTCCCAGGCCGTTTTGCGGTATCCCTCCACAGTTTCGTAGTCCTCTTTTTCGAGCGCGACCAGCTCCGGGTCCGGGATGAGGTGGTCAGAGATGATCCATTCGCGCATTTTGCGAAGGCAGTCGTACTCCTCCTCCCACTTGAGTCGCTCGGGGTCTTTATAGCGTTCATGAGACCCGCTCGTGCTGTGGCCTTGCGGCTGTGTCAGCTCATGGACGTGGACCAAGGCCGGGATATGATGCTCGCGGGTGAGATCCGTTGCCATACGATATGTTTCCAACAAGGCCGGATAGTCCCAGCCGCGTACCTGATAGAGATGATAGCCGCGCCGGCAATCCTCTTCGGGGCCGTCCTCGCGTTGAAATCCCTGCAACAGCTCGTAGAAATTATCTTTCACCACCTGATATTTGTTGGGGACGGAGATGCCGTAGCCATCGTCGTAAATAGTGATGATCGCGGGGGCCTGCAGCACTCCGATGGCATTGACCGACTCCCAGAACATCCCCTCGGCAGCGGAGGCATTGCCGATCGTGACAAAGGCAACCTCGTTACCGTTGCGCGAGAAGTTTTTTAATTTCTTGAGTTCCTTAAGCCGGCGATACAGGACCGACGCATAGGCCAGCCCGACCGTGTGCGGCATCTGCGTGCCGGTTGGCGAGACATCCGCGGTGGTGTTATACATCTCGATCTGGGATCTCCACGAACCGTTGGGGTTGACGAAGCGGGAGGCAAAATGCGCGTCCATGGCGCGGCCGCCGGTATTGGGCTCAGCTTCCAGGTCGGCGTGTGCGTAAAGCTGCGCGAACATTTGCTGGATGCTCATCACACCCAACATGGCCATCCAGGTCTGGTCACGATAATAGCCCGAACGCCAGTCTCCCTTGCGGAAGGCATGCGCGATGGCGAGGTTGACCGATTCCTTGCCGTCACCGAAGATACCGAATTTTGCCTTGCCGCTCAGGACCTCCCGGCGGCCGATCAGGCTCGCCTGCCGGGATTGGTAGGCGAGCCGGTAATCGTTGAGGATCTCTTCTTTTGGGAGGGGCAGGGAAGAAGATGTAACAGAACCCTTTTTTCGGGGCATGTACTCTCTCCTGGGATTGACTGGGTGGAATTATACCGCTGCGTTGGTGTCAGGGTAGGGGCGGGTCTTTGAGGTTGAGGGATGCAACAAATTATCGCACGAACAGACCTGCCCCTACATGGATTTCAATGGGTTTTCATCGTGGTTCATCCACGCCGATGGGTTGGATTCGACAAACCTCGAAATATTGTACATTTCACGGTCGTTGCGGATGATGTGTTCATAATAATTGCGCTGCCAGACGGAAATTCCATGAATATTGCGCAATGCGTTAATCCGTTTTGCGGAGAATGATTTAATGGCGCGGACGATTTCTGGGAGGGCGTGGCGTTTATACGGTTTGTAGGGGCAGGTCTGCCAGTATTTAGACGAGGCTTCTGTGAATTCAGAGGTTTTGTAGGGGCGGGTCTGCCATTTTTGAGATGAGGCTAGTATGAATTCGGAAGACCCGCCCCTACTATCATCGATTAATATAATTACCCCATGTACATGATTCGGCATGCTGCAAAGCACACCCGGTTCGACGTGTCGATAATGATTTGGCAGATCATGCCATGCGTGATCGACGATTTTCCCGTATTGATTTAATTTCATTTCCCCGCCCACGATTTCTCCGAACAGACATTCGCGTTGGTACGTCACAATTGTTATAAAATAGGCACCCGGTTGGGAATAATCGTACCCTCGCAGGCGGATAGACCGCCTGTGATGTTTTTGCGGATTAAATTTTATTCCGGTCATAATTCCCCCGATTTCGTGTTTAATGTTTAAAGTAGGGGCGGGTCTGCTAGATACAAAAAGTCTCACGCCTCACAAGCTGATTGACCCGCCCCTACATTATTCGATCTTCAGCCGCTCCGCCACCAACTCCGCCACATCCTTCACTTGCATATCCCCACCTTGCGCATTCGACGCATCCGTCAGCATCCGCATGCAGAATGGACAGCCCACCGCCAGCGTCCCGGCCCCGGTGGATTTGGCCTCCGCAAAGCGCGTCGCGTTGACGCGCGCCGTCCCGGCCTCCTCTTCCTTCCACATCTGCGCGCCGCCGGCGCCGCAGCAGAATGACTTGGCTGAATTGCGCGGCATCTCAATGCTCAACGCCCCGGTGCTTTCCAGCGCCTGGCGCGGTGCGTCGAAGATCTGATTGTGCCGTCCCAGATAGCATGGGTCATGGAATGTCACCGTGTATTCATCACTGCCTACTTCTAACTGGATCTTTCCCGCGCCCACCAACTCATTGATCAATTGCGTATGATGGATCACCGTGTAATGACCTCCGAAGGCGGGATACTCGTTCTTCAGCGTGTGCAGGCAGTGCGGACAGGTTGTGACGATGCGGAATTGGCGGGAAGACCCCGCCCTTACTGCATTTAGAAGTTCCACATTGGCCGAGGCCAGTCCGAAGAAGATGTCCTCACGGCCTGCACGCCTGGCGCTATCTCCATTGCATTGTTCGTTCCTGCCGAGCACGGCGAAGTTTAATCCGGCCGCGTTAAGGATTTGAGCAAAAGCCTGGGCAGTCTTTTGCGCACGCGCATCGGTGGCCGGCGCGCAGCCCACCCACCATAGGATCTCCGGCTCGGGATTCTGCTCGATGGTCGGTACATTCAACCCCTCGGCCCACTTCATTCGATCCTCTTGCGAAACATTCCAGGGATTTGCGTTGCGTTCCATACCTTTGAACGCGGTTTCCAGCTGTTTCGGGAATTTATTTTCCATCAAGGTCAGATTGCGGCGAATATCGAGGATATCGCGCATCGGCTCATTGCCCACCGGGCAGATGTCCACGCATGCGCCGCAGGAGGTGCAGGCCCAGACGGCCTCCTCCGAGATCAAATTTAACATCGGCAGGTCCAGGGCGCCCCCCTCGTTTAAGTGATAGCGTTTGTTGATCTCCAACGCCGCGGGCGAAAGCACCTTTCCCGTGGCATAAGCGGGGCATACTTCCTGACAGCGGAAACACATGATGCAGGCGTAGCTGTCCATCACCTGCTCCCAGCCCAGGTCTTTCATCGTCGCTGCGCCGAACTGTTCGATGGAGCTGTCGTTCATATCGATGAAACTTAACTCGCCGATCGACCTTCGCTCAGGCTTCAGAGCAAAGTTGAGGGGTGCAAAAAACAAATGAATATGTTTTGAATAAGGAAAATAGGGCAGGAACGCGATCACCGCGCCGAGCGACACCCAGAACAGAATGTGTTCAATCAGGACGAAGTTTCCCGTCTCCAGCCCGGACCACAAACCTGCCACCGTTGAAGCGACCGGTTGCCAGCTATCGCGGACTCCGGTACCCGCCAGCCTGAAAGACTCTCCCAAAAGCCGCGCCGCGTTATGGGTGAAGAATGTAGCGGTGACGATCGCGGAATCGCGCGTGATCCCACTGCGCGCCTTGGGATGGAGCAGGATCGTCTCGCGTGTGGACAGGTGCGCAGGCCGAAGAATGTAACGTCTGAAAGCCATGCCTGCCAGACCGATCAGGATCCCGGCGCTGGCAAAGTCCGCCAGCAGGCGATAGACGTCTCCAAGCCTGCCAGTTGTGGTCAGGAACATGGATCCGGTATAGCCGTAGATCAGATCGTTGAGATTGACGATCAGAAAGATAAAGAACCCCCAACCGATCAATGCGTGCAGGATGCTCGGCCCAAGCCGGAACCGAAACACCGGTTGAAAAAAGCCGATCTTTGCGATCAATGTGCCGAGCCGTTTCCAGGCCAGCGACCAGTCCGGTTTGCCCCGTCCACTGGAGATGTTTTTGAGTATGCGAGCCACGCCGCGCCATGTGATGTACAGCGAGACCAGAATTGCCAGTGTAAAGATCACTTTTTCGGTGGGGGTCAGCATGCAGCCTCCTGAATCAAAATGTCATTGCGAGCCTGCGGGAAGCGATCCCCCGGTTTGGATAAGGAGATTGCTTCGCACTTTGCGGCCGCTCGCAATGACAGCATTTGCCTAGTTTAGCACAGGTTGAAGCGTCAACCTGATTTGGCGAATTCCGGAGGTTAATTACTGATGTCGTTCACGTAATCGATCGCGCCCACACATGCGCCGGGGAGAAAAGAAGCGACGTTTTCCCATGCCAGGTCCAAACCCTGCCCCTTTGCGCCTTCAATGGCATCGCCCAGGCAGCCAGGACCGGCATTGTAATTAACCAGCGTGAATTTCCACATATCCTCGTAGGAGGCCACCTCACCCGGTGTGGAACCGGTCAGGTTGCGTACCACGCGCCCCGCTTGTTCACAGTTGGCCAGCAGGGTATGAGCGAATACGTTCACTGAAAAATCCGCCTGTGTGAGATCGAGACCCAAAGGACACTCCTCACAAGTGGCATTGACCGACGCGATCAATCCCTGGCGCAGCAACTGCTGCTGGTCCGCCTCCAAATGAATGTAGCCTTCGCCGCAATCCTGGCTGGGAAGGATCAAGGGGCAGAATTGGTTGTAGAACGAGGAGTTCCAGATCATCGTGGTATCTGCGCCGTTCTCTGTTAATTGGCCGAGCCCCACATCGCCGGTACCGCGAAAGACCCCCGGCCAGAACTGACTCTCGCGGGCGAATAGGTTCTTCAGCAAACGCGCGGGAACGCCTGTGGTCTCGGATATGTCGAAGATCAGAGAGTCGAACCGGTCCTGCCATTCGTTAACTGCAGGGCGGGCAGCTTCCAATCCACATGTATTGACTCCACCGCCAGGGATCAAGCCTCCGTCGGTGCACGCGCTGGCATCCACTGCACCCTGCAGGATCAGGTTCGCGGCCAGATATGTATAGGGTATATCACTGGAGAGGTCTTCACTCTGACGCGGGCTGCTGAGCCAATCTGGCAGACCGCCGATGGGCGGGAAGGACTCCCATGAGTCGGAACACGTCGCCACAGGTCCACCCTGCCATTGGCTGGACAGCACGTCCACGTACCAGTAGAACTGATCGGGGTCGCCCTCGTCCGCACGAATCACGCGGATCTGTCCCGTGAAAATTGGACTGCTATCGCCGTAACTTGACCAGGCCCAGAATTCGAGCGTCGCGCCGTCTTCTTCGGTCGGCTGTAGCTCAAACTTGCAGGTTGTATCTTCGCAATAAAAAGACTCACCATTCAGCGTCCCCTCCACGCCGATGATGGTTTCATTCGGCAGAGGTTCCTGTCCGGTTATGACCAGCTTTGGGATGGTTTCGCATATATTGCTGGCGATGCTGAAAACCGGTTCGCAATCTTCCAGCGAGAGCCAGGCCGCGGCTTCCGGCAGGTGTGTTGGTATCTCTTTCTCGACCACTTCGCTCGAGCTGCGGTAAATGTAATACCCCTCACAGGTGGTCGATTTTTTCTTTATGCATGGATCCTGTTCGATCCACTCTGTATATAATATTTCGCCGCAATCCCAATAGACTTCATCCGGAGTAGGCGGACCTTCGTGGTCGACGATGATCGAACAGACCACTTCGCTGCCTCGCCAGGTGGCCATCCACCAGGTGTGGGCGGTGTACTCGACGGTGATGACGGTAAACCGGTCCGGGCCGGGGGGAGGATTGGGTGCGGCGGCCAGGCCCGAGGGCGGCGCGGTGGCTGTCCCTAACAATGTGATCAATAACAATGCGAGTCGAACCCAGTGCTTATTCATAGCCCCTAAATCAAAGTCCGCTGTGATTATAGCGGACTCTGCTTGGATTGGCTATTTCTTTTTTCCGGCCGAGGACCTGGATTTACGCGGCCCCGGTCTGGCGGTCTTTTTGGGAGTTTTCGTTGGCTTGGATGGTTTTGACTTTGGGATCCGGCTTTCGGCCTGGAGGTTCTCCAGTATTTGCAGATCCTGTTTTAGGTTGCGCCAGCGGATAAGCAGGCTGGCAACATAAATCCCCATGACCACGAATGCTATCGTATAGCCCGCGATCATGTAGCTGGATGTATCCGGTGTGGATTCCTGGAAGAATAACATGACGGCTCCTAACCAGTGACCTGAAGCTTGAGTTCATCGACCTGCATTTGAAGACGGCCCATGCGGATACGATGCCAGAATAGGTCAATGAAGATGACGGTAAATGTGAACAGCGCGAAGAGAAAAGCCACCAGCATGCCGCTGGCCATATCGAAAGTGCCTTGCGCGCTGGGGTCGCCGCTGCCGATGACGACCGGATGGATGGTGCGAAAGAGACGGATGGCAAAGAAGGTGATCGGCGCGCTGACCGCGCCCACCAGCGTATACACCGCACCGAAACGGGCGCGGCGCTCGGGGTCATCGATGCCCTGGCGCAGCATGAAGTATGCAATGTAAATGAGTTCTGTGATGGCGGCTGTCGTGAGACGCGGATCCCAGGTCCACCAGGTGTTCCAGATCGGCCGCGCCCAGATCGAGCCGAGGATGATGGTGATCAGAAAGAAAATGGTACTGATCTCCACGGCTGCCACCTCCAGGATATCCCAGCGTATGTCCTTTGTAATGAGGTAGATAATGCCCGTCAAGCCCGCGGCGATAAAGCCCAGCAGGGCCACCCAGGCTGTGGCGACATGGAAATAGAACACGCGCTGGACCTGGCCCATCACAGCTTCGGTCGGCGCGTAGACGAGCGCCAGATAGGTCGCGATCCCGAGCAAAATGATGGAAACGATATCGAGCACAAGTAGAGCAACAGGTTTCTTATTCACAAATTTCTCCAATCGAAATTTTTTATTTCAGATCCAAAACATTTTCTATTTGTCTCGTTGGCCCAGTCCTACGGCAACGAATAAATGGCCAGGGGTCTCCCGAAGGGCTTGAGCCTATAGGCTCAAGCCCTTCGGAGATTCTTCGCTCCTTGCAGTCGCTCAGAATGACACATAAATCATTCCTCCACCACATAGTTATATAACATAAATGCCAACGCGGTAAAGATCACGTCGTAAGCCACCAGCAAATTCAGCCAGGGTGTGATATCGGCCTCCACTGCATCCGTCAGATAGCCGGCGCTGGCTTTAACGGACGCGATCAACAATGGCAAAACGACCGGAAAGAGCAGGATCGGTAATAAGACATCCCGCGTGCGCGTTTGCACTGCCATGCTGGCAAGCAATGTGCCGATTGCAGTGTAGCCGATCGAACCCAGCAGGATGACGAGCAACAGACCCGGCTTGAACAGGTTCACGCCATATAAGACGCTGTAAATCGGCAGGACGATGGTTTGCACAATGAGCATGAACGCCAGGTTGCTGATGACTTTTCCGAAATAGATCGCCGAACGGTCCACCGGTGCGAGCAACAAACCATCGAAAGAGCCGCGGTCCTGTTCAGCAGCCAGCGAGCGATTGAGACCCAGCGTACCCGCGAAAACAAAGGTTGCCCATAAAACACCGGAGGTCACACTGCGACGGGTTTGTATCTCAAGTTCCAGGGCGAAATTGAATATGATGATGACCAGGATGGAAAAGACCAGCATGACGGTGAACAGTTCACGCGAACGAAACTCGGCGATCAGGTCTTTTTGGACGATCGCGGCGATGGCTCGCAGGAAGCTGGGAGTTGACGGAAGGTGGTTGGCGGTGGACGGTTGAGGGTTGATGGTTTTTCGCATGCTCATTTCAACCTGCCAGCGCGTGTTTATAAAATGTGAGCAGGTTGCTCTTGCGAAGCTGTTTGCGGGTGGCAGAAGCTGCGATCACGCCGCGCGTCAGGATGTCGAAGCGGGTGGCCAGCTCTTCGGCGCGGGCCAGGTCGTGGGAGGTCATGACCACCGTCCGGCCCTGGGCAGCCACCGAGCGCAGGACATCGTTCAGCATGGACGAGGCGTCCTGATCGAGCCCGGTGTAAGGTTCATCGAGCAGCATCACGTCCGGATCGTGCAGGACGGCGCGCCCGATCGCCAGGCGCTGTTGCATGCCGCGTGAAAAGGTGCGCACTGTCTCCCGCCGGCGGCCCTCCAGGGCGATCAGCTCCAGGACTTCCGAGATCCGATCTTCCAAACGGGGAATGCCGTACATATGTCCATAGAAACGCAGATTCTCTTCCGCCGTCAGATTCCCGTAAAGAAGTGGCAGATGGGAAACCACTCCGAGGCGGGCGCGGACAGCCGCAGCCTGATGCGGCAGCCGATGACCGGCGACGCTCACCTCGCCAAATGAAGGCCGTGAGAGCGAAGCCAGGATGCGCAGGAAGGTGGTTTTGCCTGCGCCGTTCGGACCGAGCAGGGCTACGAACTCACCTGGCTGAACATCGAAGTCCAGGCCGCGCAAGACTGATTTCACACCAAAGCGTTTTACGAGATTGTGAACGCGGATCATTCCTGCTTCAGTTTATCCTTCAATTCGGAACGGCGCGCTCTATACGCCTGATCCGGTATTTTGCCGGCGCGATGCAGATCATCGAGCGCGATGATGGCATCCATCAGATCCTCGGGGTCGTCAGAGTCACCCGCTTGATCGAATTCCTTCGGCTGGATTCGATCGTGCACATACATCCACACACCCAGCATGATCAACGCCAAACCGAGCGCGCCGGCGCCGAAGACCAGGCTCTGATCCAGACCGAAAATATTGGGTGTGGCGCCCCCTGTCGGCCGGCCGGACAGGACGAAGGTCAATGCATCCCCTGCTTGCAGGTCTTGAGCGGTATAGGTGTGAAAATTGGTGTTCGAGATCTGTTGGACACCGCTCTCGATCAATTGTCCGCTTTGCAGTCTGATGCCCTCGGGCAGGAACAAAAGCGCGGAATCCGTATGTACCGGTAAGGGCTGGCTGATCTCCGTCCTCTGGGGATCATAGGGTAATGAAAAGAAGGCGATCAGGGAATAAGTCTCCGCACTGGGCAGGATGGCAAAGCCGCCATCCGCCCCGACGAATGGATTGGTATCCTGGCCGGCCTCGAAACCCGCTCCCTGGGCGCCTTCCGGCAGAGTAATGAATGGCACACTGGTGCCGTCGGTCTTGATCAGGATGGCTTGATCGGTTTCGTTCTTAAAAGTATAGATCTCAAAAACCTGCAATACATCCGAGGGTGCGAAGTCGAAGGCAATATGCAGCTGACCGAATGACAATTGTGAAAAGTCATCCGTGCTTTCGTAGATCGCGATCGGCTGAAATTGCACTTCGACTGTGTCCGCTTCGATGACGGAAAACTCAGATTGATATGTGATGCCTTGATAGGTCACATTCACCAGCAGGATGCGGCCCTCGGGCAGCTCAACATTTTCAAATACGAACGTGCCATCCTCCAGGAGCACGGTTTCCACAGACATGGTCTCCTGGGGACCGCCGGAATCCGACGTATGGTCGAAGACGCGCAACCTGACTGTCAGGCCATCCTGCAGGGCGCCGCCGCTTTTGTTGTCGAGGCTGCCTCTCACGATTCCCATGCCGGGAATGGCGACAGCTTCCTCAGCCTGAACTGTACCTTCGCCTGGGCTGGGAATGGTTTCTGCGCTGGGTGTTCCTTCAGCCTGTGCGGGAGGCGCTGCGTTGAAGCTCAGGCTGCGCAGATAAGCGGCTACGGCGTACAGGCCATCTTCACTTAAGTTCGAGCCAAAGGCCGGTACCGCGTCGCTGCCTGCTTTTATCAGGTTGACCAGATCGTCCTCGGACAAAGCCGCCATCTTTTCCTGATCGGTGAAGAAGTCGGTGGCGCAATTGGCGCAGTTCGATTCGAAAAGCTGTTTGCCCTGTTGGATCTGTTCGGGCGTGGTGTGCAAGCTAAGCGCATACGACACCACGTCCCAGCGCTCCTGATCCGATAGACTGGTGAACGGCGGCATGAAGCGGTCCAGGTTGCCTTGCGTGACGACCGTGTACCAGCGAGCTGGCGAAGCCCGGCGCGCATTCTCGGGGAGGCCGAGCGCGGCGACCGGCACGGGCAGCTGCTGGCTTTGAGGACCATCCCCCAATCCTTCTTCGCCATGGCAGGGCAGACAATTTTCAATATAAATCAGCGCGCCGTTCCGAATGTCCGCCGCGTCTGCAGGAAAGAGAACGCCCAGCGTCGCTTGAGCGGGAGGCGGGACGTAATCCGGCGGAGGTGTGATATCCGCGGCCAGAGTGAAATTGCAGCCGACGCCTGCCAGGCCGATCAGTGCGAGGATAAAAATGTTTCGGAATCGCATGTGTTCCTCGAACGATATTAGTTCAATGATTTTCCGCAAGACGAACAGAAGCGGTCACTGACCAGTGCAGCCTGTCCGCAGCGTGGGCAGAAGCCGGCCGATTTTTCCTTACGTTGTCTGCGGCGCGCCGATATCAGCGACTCGATATCATCATCGTTGAGCGCGGCAGCAGCAGCCGGTTTCACCTTAACGGCTGCGCCGTCCGCGCGGCGGGCGGCGACCGCCTGCTCGAGACGGGATTCAGCATCCGGTCCGATAGACGAGGCGGGTTGAAGCGTGTCCAGCCGGCGCAGGACATCGGCGCCTCTTTTTAATAGTTCGGATCGCTGCGCGGGATAGTCCTCATCCGGGATCTTACCGAGATCGTGGTCGAAGTCGAGTTCCTGCAGGGCATTGATCAAGCGGTCGCGTTCAGCCATCAGTGAAGAAAGTTCATGCTGCTCCTGTCCATTTACACGGCGCAGTTGTGAAACGAAGGGAGCGTACAAATACATGCCGATCAAAATGAGCACAGCCAGCAGGAAGAATACGGCGCTTAAATCCATGCATCCCCTTAAGGAAGCAGCTGCTCGATCTGAAATTCGATCTCATCCAGGGATGTGAACGGGCCGATCTTCACGTAACGCAGAACGCCCTCCGGATCGATAAAGAAAGTTTCGGGGACGCCCTGAATGCGAAAAATTTGGGAGAGTTTAAATTTCGGGTGTGCATCCGCCGGGCCATTGGGATACGTGATGCCAAATTTTTTCAAATAAACATTGGCCTCAGTCGGAGTATCGACATAGTCAACCCCAAGGAAGACCACCTGTCCGCCCTGCCCATATTCCTGCCAGGCTTGTTCGAGCTCCGCGGCCTCCTGCTCACAGGGCTTGCACCAGGATGCCCAGAAGTTGATCACCACCACCTGGCCTCGCAGATCGGATAGTTTGATCTCGGTCCGGCCTTCATGTTCGTAACCGCTGTATAAGGACATGCTGAAATCGGGTGGTCTTTCACCGGGTTGGACCGTGCCCTGTTGGGCGCGGACAACTCCCAAGCCGACGATGATGAGCAGCCCGACCAGCAACGCGAAGATCAGGATCTGGATCCAGATCGGGACGCCGCGGCGCGGGGCGGTGTGGGTAGTCTCAGTCACATTAGTTTCCTGATCGATGGACAAAACAAGCGCCAGTCCCAGATCTTATTTCCTTTTCTTCAGTTCATCTTCGAGCCTGGCGACATACTCAGCCTCGGAAGAGCCTGTACCTGACTCGGCTTTGTCTGTCGTGTCCTGCGCGCTGGACGGCTTGGTCCAGGCTCGCAGGTTGCGGAACAGGATCAGCGCGGCGGCCAGAAAGATCGCGGGAGGCAATATATAGATCAGCCAGTTCAGTCCGGAGCGTGGAGGTTCAGCCAAGACGCGCCCGCCGTAATTATCGACGAAGTACTGTTTGATCTGATCCTCGGTCCAGCCGTCGGCCAGCTGTTCGCGGATCAGTGCGCGCCACTGACGGCAGGCCTCGGTGGGGCAAACGTCCAGAGGCGTGTTCTCGCACACAGGACAATACAGCTGTTTGGCGATCGCATTGACTTGATCGTCCGAGGGGGTGGGTTCCTGGGCGAGCGCAACGTGAGCGGCAGGCACTGCGAGCGCGAGAGAAAGCGCAAAAACAAAAAACAAAAAAGGAAATACATGCCATCGGTTTTTCATTTTGTTTTTTGTTTTTTTAATCCGCGGCGCTGGTTTGTGCCTCGACAGGTCGTACAGCCCGGGCCGCAGCATATTCCGGTTCGCGATCCGGCCAGGCTGCGATCAGAATGCCAAACAGGAAGAGCAGGCTGCCGATCCAAAGCCAGTTCACCAGTGGATTGACGTAGATCTTGAAAGTGGCGCCATTGGCGGAGGCGGGCTGCCAGTCCACGAGCAGGATATACAAGTCATCGCTGAGCGTGGAGCGTACGCCGGGGATGGTCATCGTCTGCTCGGCATCCGGATAATAATCGATGCGCGGATAAAGCTGACCGAGATAGTTGCCATTCCTGTAAATGCTGACCACCGCGCGTGTGACCTGGCGCTGGTCCGGCGCCAGGAAGCTGGCGATCTCGTCATATTGGACGGTGTAGCCGCCAACATTCATGGTCCCGGCCGTTGGGACGGTGCCCTGGGTTTCTTTCTGGAACAATTCGATCCCCAGAATGCCGATCGCCATCAAGGCCATGCTTAAATGAATAATATAACCACCATAGCGGCGGCGATTGCGAGCCGTCAGCCGGGAGAGGGCAACGAAAAATCCCTCCTGCTGCGCGGTTTGACGGGCACGCGCTGCGCGCCAGAAGTCATTCAACGTAACGGCCAGCACGAATGCGACCAGGAAGAAACCGATCAATGCCCCAACGTTCTTTGTATATGTAATGAAGATCAAGACGGTAATGAGCAGCGCAGCCAGGACGGGTTTCCAGAGCGCGCGTCCGAGTGAACGAAATGTAGAATGTCCCCAGGCGGAAAGCGGAGCGATGCCCATCAGGAAGAGCAGGGATGCGAACAGAGGCGCATTGGCGCGCTCATAGAAGGGCGGACCGACGGTCACTTTCTGGCCGGTGACCAGCTCTGAGATGAGCGGAAAGATCACACCCCAGAAACACACCACCAGGATGCCCATGAAGAACAGATTGTTATAAAGAAAGAGCGCCTCGCGCGAGAGCATGGACTTCATCTCGGTCTCTGAATGCAGCTGAGGCCAGCGTCGAATGACCAGCAGGATGGAGACTGTAAAAGTGATCGTGATAAATCCAAAAAATAGCGGGCCGATGGCGCTCTGTGCAAAGGAATGCACCGAGGACAGCACACCCGAGCGGGTCAGAAAGGTGCCGAAGATGACCAGCGCATAAGTGAGGATGATCAGGATCATGTTCCAGTGTTTTAACAGACCGCGTTTCTCCTGGATCATGACTGAATGCAGGAAGGCCGTACCGGTCAGCCATGGCATGAAGGCGGCGATCTCCACCGGGTCCCAACCCCAGTAGCCCCCCCAGCCAAGCACGTCATACGCCCAGCGTCCGCCCAGCACCAAACCAAACGATAGAAACAGCCAGGCC
>CAYUUJ010000009.1:0-13994 GCA_964447845.1 uncultured Anaerolineaceae bacterium | reverse complement strand
CGGAGATGCCCGCCGACACCGTCACTCCGACCGTAGAACCGGATCTGCCCACGCCCACTGTAGAAATCACGCCCACGCGGGTTCTCGATAACCCGAGCGTCGGGCCTGGCCCGTTCTATGTGGATGGCGGAAGCGGTAACGACAGCAATGACTGCACTTCCACAGGCACACCCTGCCTTACGATCAATGGAGCGATCGGCAAGGCCGCCTCGGGCGAGACTATTTATGTCACGGCGGGGACATATACCGGCAGCGGAAACCAGGTGGTTTTGATCAACATTGCCATCACACTATCCGGCGGATGGGATACGAGCTTCACTACGCAAGGTGGATCGTCCGTAATTGACGGCCAGGATACGCGCCGGGGAATCGTGGTGAATGGTGGCACTATTACTGTCGCCATAGATCACTTTACGATTCAAAATGGGTATAACAGCGTGCAAGGCGGCGGCATCCATACTTACGAGGCGACGCTGACTCTGAGCGACAGTATCGTTACTGGCAATTCCAGTGGCTGGATGGGAGGCGGTATCTTTAATTATGGCACGATGACTATTAACAATACCACCATCAGCGGCAATACGGGTGGCTTAAGCGGCTCCGGCGGCGGCGGCGGCGGCGGGATCGAAAACTACAGTGGTACCGTAACCCTGAACAATAGCACGGTAAGCGGGAATAACCTGGTTGGCGGTTATTCAGGCAGCGGTATCCATACCTATGGCACCTTAACCCTGAACAACAGCACGATTACAGGTAACTATGGCGGGAGTGGCGAAGGCATCTATCTCTTTACTCCCACGGTGACGCTTAACAACAGTACGATCACTTCCAATAGCGGCAATGGTATTACTGATGTGGCGGGTACTGTGTATCTGCGGAACACCATCCTTGCCAATAATGACGGTATGGATTGCTATAATGATCTCGGTTATAGCGGAACTGTTGTAAGTCAGGGTCATAACTTGATCCAGACCAATTCTGGTTGCACCTTGATCGGCAGCGACTTGACCAATCAGAATCCGAAGCTTGCTCCGCTTTCCGATAACGGCGGTCCTACTCTCACACAGGCGTTGTATTCAAACAGCCCCGCCATTAACGCCGGCAATCCCGCGGTCCCTGGAAGTGGAGGGGATGCCTGTCTTGCAACCGACCAGCGTGGCATTGCCCGACCTGTAGATTCCAGTTGCGATATCGGCGCGTATGAAGGTTCGATCCCGTTTGTATTCAGCTCGAATTATTCCACCTACACGGCCAATAATGGAACCTCGCTGCCCGGGGCATTCCTCTGCGGGCCATCACAACCGCTGTGTACAAATGGCGTCAACCCGCATGCCGACTCTGCACATGCCTTCGCCGCCGGCACATACGACCTTTATGCCAACAAGCATGGCAGGGACAGCATTGATGGCAACGGAATGACGATCATTTCAACGGTTCACTATGGTACGGGTTATGACAATGCCTTCTGGAGCGGTTCACAGCTGGTGTATGGAGATGTGCAAGCTTATCCTATGGCAGACGACATTGTCGCGCATGAATACACCCACGGTGTGACGCAATACGAATCCAGCCTCTTCTATTATTACCAGTCCGGTGCGATCGATGAGGCCCTCTCGGACCTGTGGGGCGAATACTACGACCAGACCAATGGTACTGGGACCGACACACTCGCAGTCAAATGGCTGATCGCTGAGGATCTTGCACCCGGAGGCGCACTGCGCAGCATGAGCAATCCGCCCGCCTACAGTGACCCGGACAAGATGACCCACGCGAACTATTACGAGGGCGACGCGGATAACGGCGGCGTGCATACGAACAATGGCGTCAACAACAAGGCCGTATTCCTGCTGGTGGACGGGGGCACGTTCAATGGCAAAACCGTGACCGCCCTCGGCTGGGACAAGACCGCCGCCATCTATTACGAGACCAACACCAATCTGCTCACCTCCGGCGCGGACTATCTCGATCTGTATAATGCGCTCTACCAGGGCTGCCTGAATCTGGTCGGAGGCTCGCTCGGGATCAGCGCTTCGAACTGCCAGGAAGTGCGGGATGCCACCGACGCGGTCGAGATGAACTTGCAGCCGGCGGCAAATTACAACACCGACGCGCCGTTGTGCGGGCCGTTACAGCCTGTCAATGACGTGTTCTTCGACGACCTTGAAAGTGGGTCTTCGAATTGGACATTTACGAATGGCGCATATACGCGCTGGCAATATGATTCGCCGTATGGAGACTATGCCCATTCCGGCGTCCACTTCCTGTATGCGGATGATTATCCTGATACCGTCACAGACGCGACCGCGCGGCTGGTCTCGGTGGCAGTTCCGGCGGGGGCGTATCTGCACTTCGCCCATGCGTACGATTTCGAAAACTATACGGGCGATCCGCTCAACTACGACGGCGGCGTGCTGGAGTACAGCACCAACGGCGGCGGGAGTTGGACCGACGCCGGCTCGCTGATGAACTTCAACGGGTATGATGGCGCCATTGCCTTAGGCTATGGGAATCCGCTCGCAGGCCGCCAGGGCTTCGCGCGCACCAGCCACGGTTATATTAGCACCCGGCTTAACCTCAGCTCACTTGCAGGCCAGAACGTCACGTTCCGCTGGCGCATGGGCCTGGACACGGGAGGATTCCGCTGGGGCTGGTGGCTGGACGATGTGCGCATCTATACCTGCGTGCAGCCGACCTTCGTGGACGTGCCGTTCGATCATCCTTTTCACGACTATATTGAAGCACTGTGGGATGCAGGCTATACGGCCGGTTGCAGCACCAACCCGCTGACGTACTGCCCGAACACGGTCCTGGACCGCGGCCAGGCGGCCGTCTTCCTGTTGCGTGGGCAGCTCGGCACAGGATATGTTCCGCCTCTACCACCCTGGCCTACGTTCCAGGACAACTGGAGCGGTGATATCGCGTATGCCCAAAAATGGGCGCAGGGCATGTGGGACGAGGGTCTGACGGCCGGATGCCAGGCTACGCCTGTGCTCTTGTACTGCCCAACGACCCAGTTGCCGCGTGTGGAGGCGAGTGTATTTGGATTGCGTATGATGCATGGTGTGAGTTATGTGCCTCCGCCTGCAAGCGGAACGTTGTTCGGCGACATGACGGACGTAAATTATTACGGCACCAAGTGGGCCGAGCAGGCGTACCTGGACGGACTGTTGCCAAGCTGCGGCACCCAGGCCGGCACAGGCAAACCGCTCTTCTGCCCGAACGATCTTCTGAATCGTGCCTGGGGCGCGTACCTGATCGTCCAGGCCAAGGATCTATTGCCGTAAGATCAAGAATGAAAGATGCTCTTGAAAAGAACAGCCTGGATCCAGGCTGTTCTTTTTTATGATTCACGTGTGGTCGACGGTTTCCTGATCTCAAAATGGAATGACAGATTTGAAAGAATCCGGGCTCTAAGGAACGTCTTATCTTTGTCCTGATACAATCATTTTGAAGCACGTCGCCCTCGGCCGCATTCGATTGGAAAGTGAGCAGCTGGACCATGGCAGTAAGATCGAATCGACTGGTTGCCAACTATCTCCTTCTTGTGCTGCTTGCCGGTGTGCCGGTGGGAGTCGTTCAGGCACACAGTTCTTCCAGTCAAGTTGACGGTTATGGAAGCGGGGCTATCGATCATGGAAGCATTCAATCGGATGCTTTAGCGCCACACCTACAAATACAGGATGATCTTCCATTCAACGCACTGTCCAACCCGGTTGGCAGCGCGCCAGCGGCTGGTGCATATGCAACAGACCCCAGGATTATTCACGCCTCCGGACCGCTCAATTCGGCAAACCTCGTGCTCCTGGAAGTCGCATCCGGTTTTAGCGAGCCGGTGGGGATCATGCATGCCGGCGATGCTTCGGGAAGACTCTTTATTATGGAAAGGGTCGGGCGGATCCGGATCCTGACCAAGACGGGGGTGTTATCGACGCCCTTCCTGGATATCACATCCATCGTCGGCTCGTCAGGCGGAGAGGAAGGACTGCTGGCTCTGGCATTCCATCCCAATTACGAAGTGAACCGCATGTTCTATACCGTACATACGAACACGAGCGGGAATTTGGTGCTCTCCAGATTCACCACCTCTTCGACCAATCCCGACCAGGCACCCGCCGGCAGCCGGGTCGAACTGCTGGTCATCCCCCATCCCACAAATGCCAACCACAACGGCGGGACACTTGCTTTTGGTTCGGATGGCTATCTTTATTGGTCGACCGGGGACGGCGGCGGCGGCGGGGATGTCCCGAACAATGCGCAGAACCAGGACCTCCTGCTCGGCAAGATCCTGCGTCTGGATATAGATTCCGCCTCTCCTTATGCGATCCCGACGACCAATCCGTACTACAACAATCCCAGTCTAACCATTCGCAAGGAGATCTGGGCCTATGGATTGCGCAATCCCTGGCGGATGAGCTTCGATCGCCTCACACATGATCTTTATATCGGCGATGTCGGTCAGGGCGCACGTGAGGAGATCGATTTTCAGCCCGCCGGCAGCCCCGGCGGCGAGAACTATGGCTGGCGGGTGATGGAAGGAAGTCTATGCTTTAACCCGTCGTCCGGCTGTGACCCGAGCGGCAAAGTCCTGCCTGTGACGGACTACGACCACAGCGGCGGCAGCTGCTCCGTGACGGGCGGGTACGTGTACCGGGGACCGGATTTTCCAACCCTGCAGGGCCATTACTTTTATGCGGATTACTGCAGCGGGAGATTGTACGATCTATACAATAACGGCAGCATTTGGATTTCGACGCTGCTCCTGGATACTTCTTATAATATATCGAGTTTCGGCGAGGATGAAGACGGAGAAATATATTTTACAAATCTGAGCGACGGCCGGATCTATCAGATCCGTTATCAGGAGACCGCCTCCAGCACGCCGCCCGACAACGATCTTATTGCAGCCCCGCGGGTTGTGCCCGGGATACCCTATGAGGACGCACTGGATGCGATCGCTGCCACAAAGTCTGGCACCGATCTGACCGTCAGCGCCTGTAACCTGACCACCGGACTTCGTTCGGTGTGGTATTCCTTTACACCATCCAGCAGCGGTGAAGTTTACTTCGACACCTTCGACTCTAACTACGACACCTTCATCGCAGTCTGGTCCGGGCCGCCGGGCAACCTCTCCCCGGTAGCTTGCAACGACGATGATGCGAGAAGCCGCCTGCAGTCGGCAGTTGGGTTCGACACGCTCGGCGGTACGACCTACTATATCGAGATCGGCGAATGGGACCGCTATCTGAACGGAGCCTCCGGTATATCCTCCATGCCGAGCCCGGATGGGATCGTGCACACTGATAAGCAATTGGAACTGCATGGCACGACATTCCAGGACATACCCGGCACGCAGCAGCACTGGCTGTATATCGAAGCCCTGTCGGACGCCGGCTTTACCGCCGGATGCAGCACCGATCCATTGATGTATTGTCCGAACGCGGTCTTGAACCGCGCTGAAGCGGCTGTCTTCATGCTGCGCGGCGAATTCGGGATCGGTTATGTCCCACCGCCTCCGCCCTGGGACACCTTTGCCGACGACTGGAGTCTCTCAGACATCTCGTATGCAGAGAAGTGGGCGCAGGGCATGTGGGATGAAGGTCTGACGGCCGGCTGTCAAACCACACCTGCACTCTTATACTGCCCGCGGACTCAACTGCCCCGGGTGGAGGCCAGCGTATTCGGCCTGCGTTTGATGCATGGTGCGGCCTACGTTCCTCCGCCTGCCAGCGGCACAGTATTCGCCGACATGACGGATGTAAATTATTACGGTACCAAGTGGGCCGAGCAGGCTTATGCGGACGGATTGCTTCCGGCATGCGGATCTCAGAGCGGCCAGCCGCTATTCTGTCCGGACGATCTGGTGAGCCGCGCCTGGGGCGCCTACTTGATCGTGCAAGCCAAGGGTTTGACGCTGCCCACCCCTTAAATCCAAATTTCCACCAATTCAAATTAAGTCGGCATACCGGAACCGGTTAGGTTATATTTCATCCCGGGTCAAACCATGAAATATAAAGTCGCGATCTACTGCCCGGACCAACATATCCTTTACAATTTGCATACATTGGATCAGAAAGGCGTGGGCGGCGGCGTGACTTCCCGCATCCGCATGGCGCATGCACTGGCTGCAGCCGGCCATGAGGTCTCAGCGTTCGTCAATTGCCCCAAAGAAGAAACCATTGAAGATGTCCGGTATCTACATTACAGCCGCGCACAAAGTATCCAAGCGGATATTTTCATTGCGAGCACAAGTGGAGACGGCCTGGATCTCAGTTCGCTGTGCGACAAGGAAGTAACTGCGGGGCTGAGTATTTTGATGGTGCACGGCACAAACGCGCCCAGCGGGATGGACTGCCGGGCATATGACTACATCTATGCGTTAAGCAACTTTGTCCGCGAGCTGATCACCAAAAATTGGGACAACAAAACTTCCAGATTATTCGTATCTCAGCGCGGCGTAATGGATGATTACTACCGGCTGCCGGCTCGAAAAATGTCGGAGCGCGATCCCTTCGCCATGCTCTATTCCGGTCATCCTTCCAAGGGATTGGAAACCGCGCTCGAGATCCTCCGTCTCGTAAGGGAGAAAGATCCAAGATTTTCACTCCACGTATATGGCGGATTTCAATTGTGGGGAGGAGAAGAGGCATCCATCCCGACCGGACCAGGCATTTTCTATCATGGCCTGACAGGTCAAAAAGACCTTGCGGTGCAGATGCAGGAATGCAGGTATAGCTTGATCCTGCAGGAGCGCGAGGAACCCTTCGGCATGGTCGCCATTGAATCAATGCGGGCCGGATGTATTGTGCTGGCCAGCCCGGTCGGTGCGTATCCGGAAATCGTTAATAACGGCCATAATGGGTTCCTCATCAGCGGTGATCCCACTCAGGAGTCCACCCGGTTGGAGGCCGCGCGGTTAATTTGGGATCTGATCAGCGATCCCCAATACGCCGATCAGATTGGACGAAATGCCGCGGCATATCCGCTTGACTGGAGCGTCATCGCTCAGGCCTGGGAAGAGCATTGGGATTGGGCATTGAAAGGCGCGCAATCCCCGCCCGATCAGCCCGGTTTGGAACCCTGCCCAGCCTGCGGAGGTTCCCGGCTGACGCTGGCGGATGGATTGCACTGCACGATCTGCGGCCAATACACCAGAAATATAAATCCATGATGGGCGATCCAAAATTGATCGTAATTGCCGGCTATTACGGCTTTGGGAATACCGGTGACGAGGCGATTCTGATGGCGATGATCCAGGATTTGCGCGCCTTGCAACCGGATGTCGATCTGCTCGTCCTCTCCGGGAATCCACAGGGCACAACAATTATGCATCAGGTAAAAGCGGTAGCCTGGACAGATATGCAGGGGATCGCGGATGCAGTGACGGCATGTGATCTGGTGATTCTGGGCGGTGGAGGCATCCTGCACGATTATTGGGGCGTCGATCCCACCACAATTCTCACCCCCCTTCATTCGGGGATTTCATTTTATGTTTCCATAGCCACCCTGGCGACCCTGCATGACAAACCGATCATGCTATATGGAGTCGGGATCGGTCCTTTGTTGGGTGAGTCCGGCGAGTTTTACACGCGCGCCATCGTGGAGCAGGCGGGCCTGATCTCCGTCCGTGATGACGAATCAAAGAAATTATTGGTATCGCTTGGAATTGCGGCTGAGAAAATTTATCGTACGGCCGATCCGGCATTCCGGTTGCAACCGGCGAGTCTCCAGGCTGAAATCGCCGGTTTGCATCCTCAAGACAAGCCGGTCATTGGGATCGCGCTTCGGAATTGGGACGTGGGCGTTTACCCTGAATCCTGGGAGCGCGAGGTCGCCCAGGCGCTGGACAGTTTCCTCGACGGTCATGCCGGCACGGCCATCTTTGTTCCCTTCCAGGAGAGCAGTGATCCATACCTGGACGACAGGACTGTTTCCAGGCGCATCCAACAAAGTATGAGACACGCAGATCGGACACTTCTCATGCAGGGCATCGATTCTCCCGCGCAGAAAGCCGGATTGCTTGCGCGCTGCGATCTGGTGCTCGGGATGAGATTGCATGCCGTCATCCTGGCCATCAACAGCGGGGTGCCCATCGCAGGATTGGTTTATGATCCCAAAAACAGAAATATCATGGCCCAGGCCGGGATCGAGAGCTTCTGCCTGGATCTGCAGGAAGTTACCAGCGTTGCATTGTCTAGCTTGCTGGAGCAATCTTTTATCGAGCATGACTTGCTCTCAAGAAAGATTCGCGCCGAGGGAAACGCACTTTCCAAGCAAGCTCAAGAAAATGCAGCCCTGGCCATCGGCATCTTGAATGGATCTTCATCCGAACAACAGATATTTCGCCCGACGAAAACCCACGCGATCGATCAGGTGATTCTGTCCCTGACGCGCTCATTGGACGCACATGCGGAAAAAGCAAATCGTCTGACAGAAACTATTGTCGAGCGGCAATATCAAGTTGAAAATCAGGCGCGCATCGTGGCAAATCTGGAAACCCAAGCGGTTGAGCGAGAGGAGAACGTCCGCCAACGCGACAATATGATCCTGGAGATGCGGCGTGACCTGGAAGTCATGGAAGGTCTGAAAGCCCAGGCGGCTGAGCATGAACAGGTGATCCAATTCCTCAATTCGGAGATGGAGACTATCAAGGGAAGCCGGGGCTGGAAATTACTGTGGACCCTGTGGAAAATTCGGCTTTGGCTGATCCCTCATGGTACAGTACGGGAAAAAGTTCTAATTAAAAGCTGGGGAAATCCATTCGGATTCTTGCGGAAAATTTCAGAGCGGGCACTTGGTAAATTTTCTCCGGGTATCTCAAGATACGCATTTCCCTTCGACATATTTAAGCGGTCCAGAAATCGGTCTTTTCCTGCCAATTTGAGTTCCTTGCATTTCCCGGGCGAGAGCGGCCTGGTCTCGATCGTGCTGCCAGTTTATAACGGCGCCGGCTTTCTGGCCGAGGCATTGGACAGCATATTGAACCAAAGCTACACTAATTTTGAGCTGATTGCGATCGACGATGGTTCTCAAGATGCTACCGGGATGATCCTGGATCAATATGCGGAACACGACAGCCGTATCCGGGTCGTGCATCAGGAAAATTGCCGGCTGCCGCGGGCGCTCAATCGCGGGTTCCAGCTGGCGCGCGGTCAGTATCTTACCTGGACGAGCCACGATAACCGGTTAAGACCCGAATATCTGCAGAGCATGGTGGGCTGTTTAGAGCGACATCCGGACTGGGACATGACCTATGCCGACATGGACATGATTGGTGAGCATGGTGCGCCTCTGCGCGGCAGCGATTGGTTTGGCGGTTACCAGAGCCCGCGCGGCAGCGAGCACGTCTTCCTGCCGGAAGACACTGCTGAACTCAACACCTTTCCAAATAATTTCATCGGCGGGGCGTTTTTGTATCGGGATCGCGTTCCCTGGCTGATCGGGGATTACAACCCGAGGGAGTACACGCGCGAAGATTACGATTACTGGATGAGGGTAAATTCGCTCCTAACCTTGAGACACGTGGACTTCAAGGAACGCTACTATGAGTACAGGTTTCATTCCGCCTCGCTCACCCATAGAGATAATGAATTAGGTATCACCCGCGATCGCAAAAACCTCATGGTCCTGGACGACTTCCGGCGAGATTTCCATCTGTCCCCCATGCTATGGATTATTGATGAAGATCTCCTACCTGGCCACTCGAATAAAGATATCGCTTCTTTGAAAGCGTTTCTCAGCCGCGCCGGCCATATTCTTATCAAACCCGATCAAATCAATTCAAGCCTGCTGCCGCGCCTGTGGGCGCCTTTGGTTTATCTGTATGTAACAGAGGAACCCTTGAAGGCATCGCCGCCTCCCGGGACATTGCCGCCTAACACCACCAGGGTTTTATTAAGCCTCTCCACAAATAACCTGCCCGAAACGCTGGATGCGAAATGGGATCTCTGCCTGGCGCGTGGACCTGAAACATCCGCCCGTCCGTTGGATGGCGATCGACGGGGCTGGCTCGTCTCGCAGGATATGATCACGCTGCTCACTGCAATAGATATCCGTTCACGCAGCCGGCAGATTGAGTCGATCGAACGCGAAATTTCCGAAATAGCTGCGCCGGAGTTTAAGATCTCGGTCATCATCTGTACCCATTCGCGCGGAGCCGGGTTGGAAGACGCTTTGCGTTCTGTTGCGCGCCAATCCATGCCGAAAGTGGATTATGAAGTTATATTGGTCGATAATGACCCCGGTGGATCAGAGTTGACACCTCTTCTGAATAGAATCCAGGTGGAGGAATTCGCGAATTATCCCGGTCATCTAAAGCTGGTACTTGCTCCAATGTTGGGTCTTTCGCATGCACGCAATGCAGGCATTTCCGAAGCCAAAGGCGAAATCCTATTCTTCCTGGATGATGATGCCCGGGCGAAGGCAGACATATTGGAACAATACTGGAGAGCTTTTTGCGCGCATCCCGATGCGGGTGTGATGGGCGGCCATGTCCTTCTTAGCCGGCCTGATCGCCTCTCCATTCCCTGGAAGGAAGGCTGGGAACGCTATTGGAGTCAGTTCGTTTCGGGCTATCCAGGCTACACCGTTGTCAAACATTGGTGGGAATTTCCGTGGGGAGCGAACTGGTGTGCGAGAAGACAAGCGTTAATGAGGGTCGGCGGCTTTCGGGGGAGATTTGGCCGGCGCGGGGCCGATTTTGGCGGCGGCGAAGAACTCGTCGCGGCGAGTCTGATCCAAGAGTTGGGTTATAGTGTGAGCGTACTGCCGCAGGCAGAAGTGACTCACTACGTCGAACCGGATCGTTTCACGCTCGATCATCTTAAACGCACCATACGGGCGGGATTATTCGCCGAATACCTGGCTCAAGTTGACTTATATATTCCGATGGAGACAAGTCTCGGCAGTAGTTTTCGCCAGTTGATTAGAAATCTCTCCGGATTGCTATCCGTGTTCAATCCCAAAAATCCCGGCCGCACGGCCATTCTATATGAAACCTATTACTATCTCACTGCGAGATGGCAGCTCATGTGCCGGCAGATCGGCGATGGGTTGCGCCGGATGCGAAAACCGATCACCAGTCAAGCACCGGCCGCTCGGCGCGGAACCAATCCCAGGGTCCGCGCATGAGCGGGCATACCGAGGACAGCCTGTTGGTCGTGATCCCGGCGCACAACGAAGCCTCCGTAATCGGAAGTACCGTCAGGGCCTTGATCGATTCCATTTCGGCCCATGACCATTTGGTCGTGGTCGCAGACAACTGCAGCGATGACACCGTCGACCGCGCGCGCGAAGCCGGTGCGCAGGTCGTCGTGCGAAACAGCGGGTCTGCGAATGGAAAAGGCGAAGCGCTGCGATGGTACATGGATCTCTACCGCGCCGACTTGCAGGATCACTCGATGGTCCTGATCCTGGATGCGGACAGCCAGACCAAACCGGATTTTATAGAAAAAATAAAGGCCTGCATCTGCGAAGACAGTCAGGCTCTTCAATGCTTTGTATATCCACTTTTTGAAAGCCAGTCGCCGATCGGAAAACTCGCCGCCTTGTCCGAATTGATCGACCAGCGCATCGCCGACAAAATTCGAACGACCCTTCATTGGCCGGTACGCTTGCGCGGGACCGGTATGCTTATCCGGCCGGCCATTCTGATCGAAGTCGGCCCTCAGCTGGATACGAATGTGGAAGATATCGCCCTCAGCCTGTTATTAACTGCCAGGGGCAAAAACATCCGGCATATTCAGGATGCGATGGTATTCGATCCCAAGCCGGGCTCGACCCTGGCCGCCTCGATACAAAGGGCGCGCTGGTTTCGCGGACAGTGGCAGGCAGCCTGGCGCTACAGAAAAGAGATCGCGCGTGTCCTGATCCTGGGGCCTGCCGGCTGGTCGTTGTTGGGCTCGCTGTTCCTCCGGCCGAAGTGGCTGATGCTGGCGGGCAGCGCCTTTGGCGCGCTGATATTTTCACACTGGACCTGGCTTGCCGCGTTCTTCGGTATTTATTTTTTGTTGGGGAGTCTGTATCTGATCCTCGGGTTGATCCTGATCCCGGAACGCCGATCATTCATTAAAGCTCTGCTTCACGTGCCTGCCTTCATCTTTATGTGGCTGAAAAGCATTTTGCTTTCCCTGCGCTCGTCGTTCTGGCATCGAGCGAGGGAATAGGTGGGAGTTTCATTGCGTGCAGATGCATCGAACGATAAGCACCACGACTCCGGCCGGGGATTTCATACACAGTCGAACATTCAGGTCGGTTTGTCGATATTTGTGCTGTTGATATCCGTCTTCAGCCTTACATATTCGGGTACCTTTATCACAGACGATGAACACATCCTGGCTTCACGCACACTCAGCCTGGCATTCGATGGGAACATAAACGATTCAAGGGTCTTCGGAAACAGCCGGGTATTTGCGTTGGCAAGCCTGTCGCCCGAGTATGCTGCGCGGGGAACGAACATTGAGCCCGGGCAGGCTGTTGTCGGCGCGCTATTGGCACGCCTGTCGGTGTTGATCGGCGCCGGGCGTGTTCAAACGATATTCCTGTTGAATATCTGGGCAACAGCCCTGACTGCTGCGATTTTATTCGGCCTTATTCTTTACCAGGGCTATTCCAGGTCTGCGGCCACGATCACCGCTCTGCTCTTTGGCGTCGGGACGATCGCCTGGCCTTATACACGTTCCTATTTTCGCGATCCGCTGGCAATGTTATTCCTTACGATCGCATGGGCCTGTACACTGGTCATTTCAACAAGAAGGAATGTCGTTCCGGGACGGAAGCTGCCCGATAAGCTGATCTGGACGATGTTGATCGCCAGCATGCTGGCCGGCGTCCTTACAAAAAATACCGTGCTGATCGCCTTGCCGGTATTGCTGCTTTATATCCTGGTCCGGAAATACCAGGATGGAACGAAGACGTCCCTGAAAAATTTATTTCGGCATCACCGGAAGAACCTGCTGTATTTGGCGGCTGCCGGCATGTTGGCAGTGGCGTTGTGGATCGTACTCCTGCCACCAGACGGGACATTAGCACGCTTTACATTCAATTACTATCGATCTGTGTTCCATGTTTTCTTCATGACCCCTCATCCAGGGTTTTTGGGTGCCCTGACCGGGCCGATCATCAGCCCCGGCAAAAGTATATTTATCTATTCACCCATTCTCTTATTATCATTCCTGAAACCGTTCAAAAGGCCGGAATTGACCTGGCCGGCATGGTCCTACTTGCTGCTACTGATCATCAGCCAGGCTCTCTTCTATGACGATCAATGGTGGGGACACATCAATTGGGGACTGCGTTTCGTGCTGCCCGCCATCCCTGCGCTCATGCTCGCATCCGTTCCTGTTATTGAGGATTGGTTAACCACCGCCAGAGGCCGATGGGGTCTGTTCGCGATTGGCTCGATCGCTGTGTCCGTCCAGCTTGCGGGTGTGCTGGCCCCGATCCACGAGTATTACGTGGCGCTTTCAAGCGCCGGTCATTCAAGCGCGGATTCAGCGGCCCTATGGGATCTGAAATATTCAGCCCTGGCCTGGCATTTGAAATGGATCCTCTCCGGCGGCTTATTAGACCTGGCAGCAACCCGGGTTGGACTGCAAGCTGTCCCGGTGGTACTTGGCTTTGTAATCATCATTGGGATTTTATTATCAGGCTGGGCGCGTCGCTCGGATGCCCGGATTCCATTGCTGGCTTTGATCTTCAGCCTGGTCCTTACCGCTTTCATGGTCCTTTCTTATCGCGACGATCCAGCCTACTTTCGATCGCGCGCAGACCTGAAGGCCGCCCTGGAAAAGATTCAACAGGGGCTTGCGGCGAATGACCTTGTGATCCTAAAGTCTTACGGTGCGCCTGCCTGGGAATACTGGATGAATTGGAGTGGCCCCGATGTTCAATGGGTGTCCCTGCCTTTTTATTTTCCTGCGCCGCGCTTGATCGATGAATACAGGTCCACACACGACCCGGAGGTCGCGCTGGATGAAATAAGCCTGTCGTTGCTGCAA